>JAPYWX010000040.1 GCA_028276145.1 Spirochaetota bacterium | reverse complement strand
TGAGTATTTTTAGCTTGAAGTTACCTGAGTATGTTAGGGAGCCAGTTTATGGCTTAGGGTATACTGCTATAATATTGGGGCTAATACAGTTAGGTTTAGTGCTTGGTAAGGTTAATTTTGGACTTGTGAATTTTAGGTTTGTTCTTGTTACTAATTTCTTGAAATTGATTGTTTCTCCTTTAGTAGCAGGGGTTATTGCTTACCTTCTTGGGTTTAGGGGGGTTGAACTCAAGGTCTTTGTTCTTCAGTATGGTATGCCTTCAGCTCTGTATTGTAGCATTCTGGCAAACTTTTTTAATTCATCTCCTCGTACCGTAGCTGTCAGTGTTTTTGTTTCAACACTCCTCAGTATGCCAACTCTGTACGGAATTATGGAGTTACTGAATATTATTCTACCATGAGTTTAAAACTCATGAGTTTACAGCTTCGTGAGGCTGTGCCTCATGAGGCTTTGCCTCATGCTATTATTTTTTTATAAATTACATACAAGCATGCAAGGTTCTTAATAGCACTTCCTTTCCTTTTAGGGTTAAGGGATGCGAAGCATCCCTTAGAGCATTAAGGTGGGCGGGTGGGACTACTTAAAGTAGTTTGCTAAACACACCATTTTACTTAATTAAAGGAGTAAAAAGAGAGGTAAAACCTCTCGGAGGTAGAACCTCTCAGAGGTAAAACCTCTCGTTTTAACTTGTAACGAATGTTTTGAATATACAATAATTCATATCAATGAAGAAGATATTCTTCTCTCTTAAAAACTTCAGGAGGTTGAATTACGTTTTTTTCATACTTTCGGCTGTTTTAACTATTTTTTGGACTTTAGGAATTTATTTTTTCTCTTTTTCTTTTATTGCCTTCTCTAAAGGTGCGTCGTTACTTATGGTTTATGTTGAAGAATATTACCATGTAAGAGTTTTGCCGAATGAGGTAATTAGTAAGAAATTAGTAAAGGATGTTGAAGAAAAATTTGGTGGCTTTATTGTTTTCTATGACCTTATAAACTTTAAGGATAGGGATTACCAAGAAATTAGGGAGGTTTGGAGAAACTTCGGAATGAATGATAGCGAAATATTTATTGTTGTGGTTGGAACTAAGGTTTTTAGAGTTGTTCCTGGATTGATGGATGAAATAAAGGGCGCAGCAAATGAGCTTTATGATAACATAAACAACTTATCTACGACTTTCAACGAAGAAGAATTCAGCAAACTGAGAAGCTCATCAAAAAAGTTTCTTGAGTCCTTTATGGATACAATGAGAAGAATGGTTATCTATTTCACTGTTATAGTTGGACTGGCTGTTATTTATTGGGTTTCGGGGTTTGGTTTCTTTATTATAAGGTACGTTGAGAGATTAAAAATAATCATAGATACTCTCTCTAAGTCAATGCTATCTTTTGTTAAAGAAGGCAAGACCGAGAAGGTAGATATTGTTGATGAGAGAAGTAAGGAATGCCTATTTCTACAGGATGCTACAAATTTGGTTATTGACAAGGGTAAATCTTTGAATGAGGCTATATCAGCAGTAGAGAACCAGTTAGTGACTATAGTTGAGGTTATAGAGACAAACTCTTATTCAATATATGAGGTGAAAATTGCGATTGAAAATTTAATTTCTGAACTATCCAATTTGGATAGGAGTAGTATGGAGCAGAATATTAGTAACCTATCAAGAACATTTTCAGTACTACAGAAGTATACTTACGATATAAAGGAAATGTTTGAGGATTTTAGGAGTAAGTCACAAAATTTATTTGAGCCGATCGAAACTTTGTACGAGATTATATCAAAAGCTTCAGAGGATTATGACCAGATTAGTAGAACTGTAATTTCTTACTTGAGGGAGAGTAATGTATTTTCTAAAACCATTTCAGATGCTTTGAAAAAGCAATATGAGAAATTGTCAGAGATAATAGATTCTCTTAGGAGAATTGCTTTGAATCTTAAAAATATTGGTATAAATGCTACTGTTGAGTTTTCTAGGTTGTCTTCTTCCGAAGCTCTTTTCCAGATATCAAAAAAAATCATAGACACATCTAAGAACTTACAAGATTTAGTTCTCAACTCTAGTATCTTCATAGATGAAGTGAGGAATGATATATCCCAAACTTTAAAAAGGATAGATTCTTTTTATTCAATGGTTGGTGAACTATTTAATGATATGCAAAATGTTTCAGACACGGTTAAGTCACTCATTAGTGATAAGGAGAAGGTTATTGATAACATAATACATAACTATAATGTCATCTCTTCTATTTCTGGAATACTTAGTGAGATAGAAAAGGTAGCAGCGAATATGAACAGTGTTTACTATTCTTTAGAGAGTAACATAAAATCACTTCTTGAGTTGGTTAACTTAGAAGAGCAGGTGAAACCTATTCTAGATGTTTTAGATACTACTTATTCTTCGCTTATTGAAATTAAGGATGCTTTTGTTAGGGTTTTAGAGAGCTTGAGAAGGTACAAGTAATTATGAATTACTTAGAGATGGAAGCTATTAGGGTATTGAAGGATGTAAGGGTATCAGGTATTTTTGAGACTTTCTTTTTTCTACATTCTGGTAATTTTGTTAAGATGATTAAGGGTGAGGGGAATGAGTTTTTTGAGCATAGGGAGTATCACATTGGTGATGAAATAAAGAATATCAACTGGAAGATTTTTGCGAGGACGGGCAGGCTTTTTACGAAAGTTTTCTCAAGTGAAGTTTCTAAAGATGTTGTAGTGCTTCTGGATAATTCAAAGTCAATGTCAGGTGGTAAGGAGAAAACAAAGTTAGAGTATTCTAAATACCTTGTGAGCGTGGTTATGTATAAACTTATTTCAGAGGGGTATAATGTACTTTTTTCTCTTTTCAGTGATGAACTAGATAGAATTTACAGAGTTTCTAATAAGAACTTTTTGAAATTTCAAGATTTTCTATCCACTACAAAGTGTAGTGGTATGACTAACTTCAAGAATGTTTGGATGGAATTAGCGACTAACGTAAGGAAGAGAGTTAATATTCTTGTTGTTTCTGATTTGCTTTTTTTGGGTAGGAAGGATATAGTTAATTTGAGGTATCTGTTTCCTAGTAGTAGTGTAGTTTTTTTTCAGGTTCTTTCTGAAGAAGAAATAAAATTTTTTGATGAAAATTTGCTTGAGCTTTTTGATCCTGAGAGTAATGACCTGAAGGTAGTTTCATCAACTAACTCTATTAGGCAGAAATACCTAAGGAAATTTTCTGATTTTCTAGAAACGATAACTCGCAGTTGCTTGGAAAATAGAATATCTTTTTCTACCTTCTCAACTTCTGAGCTGTATTATGTCAAACTTAAAAACCTCTTCTCACAATTACACTAGGTGCTAATTAGCACCTGTGCTTAATAGCACTAGTGCTTCATAGCACTTGTGCTTCATAGCACATTTTCAGTTAGGTGCTTTGAGCACTTCTTGAGGGTGTAGAGAGGCTATGCCTCTCTTTATAAACTTTGGCTTATTGGTTAATTGGATAAACTTATTCAAAGAGGTACTTTATATCTTCCCATGAGAGGTTGGCAAACGGTGCTGTTTCTGATTCTATAATGTTTGAAAATAGTTCTTTCTTTGTATTTTGTAAGTTTGAGATTCTCTCTTCTATTGTGTCTTCTGATATTAGCCTGTAGACATTTACTGTTTTTGTTTGTCCTATTCTGTGTGCTCTGTCCATTGCTTGCCTTTCTACCATCGGGTTCCACCATAGGTCGTAGAGTATGACAATGTCAGCTGATGTTAGATTTATGCCGAAACCTCCAGCCTTTAGGCTTATTAGGAATACTTTTTTGTTTTCGTTTTCGTTAAATTCATTTATTACTTCCTGCCTGTTTTTTGTAGAGCCGTCGAGGTATGAGTATTCTATTCCTTCGATTTGTAGCCTTTTTTCTATTATTTTTAGCATTTGTACGAATTGTGAGAATACGAGTATTTTGTGTCCTCCGTCTATGGCGTCGTTGAGTAGGTCAATTAGTAATTCAAGTTTGCCAGATTCAACATTTTCGTATGCTTCAGAGACCAAAGCGGGGTGGTCACATATTTGTTTAAGTCTTGTGATGGCAGAAAGTATGTGTACTTTAGATTTGTTGAATCCGAGTTCTCCAACATACTTGAGTACATTGTTTTTCATATCTCTAGCAAACTTCTCGTATATCTTCCTTTGTTCAGTTGATAGAGGTACAAATACATTTTGTTCGATTTTGCTTGGTAGCTCTTTGAGTACATCTTCTTTCTTTCTTCTTAGTATGAAGTAGGATACTTTTTTCGCTAGTTCCTTGTGGTTTTCTGGGTTTGAGTACTTCTCCATGAATGAATTATAGTTTCCAAATGTTCCTGGCATGATGAAATCAAATATTGACCATAAGTCAGAAACAGAGTTTTCTATAGGTGTACCTGTTAGAGCAAGTCTCATTTCTGCGTTGAGCATCTTGACGAATTTTGTTGTTTTAGCTTCTTTATTTTTTATGTACTGTGCTTCATCTATAACGATTACTTTGAATTCTTTGTCAAGGTATAGGGAAATATCGTTTCTTATCAGAGCGTATGAAGATATGATAATATCGTAGTCTTTGTATCTATCTAAAATTTCTTTTCTTTCTTTTGGTGAGCCAACGGCTAGCCCGTATGACATTGATGGGAAGAACTTCTGTATTTCTCTTACCCAGTTGTGTGTTAGTGATGTTGGGCATATCACGAGAGAAGGTTTTTTGTCTTGTGTGTCTAATGATATACTTTTGATGAAGGTTAGAGCTTGAAGTGTTTTACCGAGTCCCATGTCATCGGCAAGTATTCCACCAAATCCGTTTTTATATAGAAATCTTAGCCAGTAGTATCCTACTTTTTGATATTCCCTTATTGTGTTTTTTACCTCTTCCGGAACTTCTGTGTCTATGGAAGGTTTCAATTCTTTTAGTTCTCTTTCAAAAATTCTTGTGTTTTCGTCCTTTCTTATTACTAAGGTACTAGAAAGAAGGTCAAAGTCAATTTCTGCTTCGAGAGAAAGTATTTGGATAAGCTTAACGATATTGCTTTCTTTAATTCCGCTGTCAATTATGTCTTTAATCTTTTCGCTTACCTTTTTGACTTCCTCAATGTTTGTTATCCTGTAGTACCTACCTTTTACCTCAATTATTGCGTCCGAAGGGACTTCTGGTAGTATTTTTATGAATTTCTCTAATTCAAATTCTTTTACAATGGTGTTACTGTTTTCTAAGAAGAAGACTTTGAATGAAAAATCGAACTTGCCTTTCTCTTTGTTTATTATATCAACATCAAAGACGGCTTTAACATCTTGGGGTATCAAGATACTCGTTCTAGGTGTGAGCTCACAGAAGTCTTTCCACTTCTCGTAATTTGCTAGAATTTTTCTAACAAATTCTTCTTTCTCTATAGGAATATAGTTCGTTATGTAATTGTTTGATATGAAGTACTCTTCTAGGCCAATTTCAAATAGTTTGTCTACAACTTTTTTCTTTAATTCCTTTATGTCACTTATGTAGTAATTATCAAAGAGTTCTATATGCCTAAGCGATACATCAAAGATATCTTTTACATTAAATGATCTATTGTCAAAAATAATTATTGATTCCCAATGTAGTTTGTTTATGGCTTCATTGTAGTCAAGCTTTATTTTTATGTCAACCTTGTCCACTTGTACAATATTGGGCCTATCATTGAATGTGTCCTGGTCTGATACAAGTTTTGAGCACTGGGAAAGAATAGAATAGAATTTACCGAAAAATTTAGGAAACTCTTTTTCGGATATTTTGAATCTGTTTTCGAATATCACAAGCCATGTTTCAATAGGTATAGGGTTTGAAAAATCTAATATTTTGTTTCCTATGACTATTTTTTTATTCTCGCCATCGGCGATAATGAGGATGTTTGAGTAATCTTCTTCTGTGATTATTTTTAGTTTTTTTATGTCGTTAGTTTGTTCGTATGATATCCTGAGTTTGGGCACGAATTTTTCGTCGAGAAATTCAATTTTTTCATCGCTTGGGTGTAGATAAACTCTTGGGTGTGACTTGAGTAAGTCAAAAATCCTCAGAAATTGGCTCATTGAAAGAGATATTCCTTCATCTGGGTAAGTGTATATATTGTTTTCAGTGATTAGCATCCTTAGGAATCTATCGTCCTCAGGTGTTACCTTTATGGTTTTGGTATCATCAATTATGTATTCGTAGATGTAGTTTTTAGGGCTTCTGGCTAGTTTTTTGTCAGCTAGATCAAACCTTATTCTTATTATTGAGCTATCTCTTAGAGATGAGAAATCTAGAATTATTTTTAGCGGTATAAGTATACGGTCACTTGAGAATCTTTTTATTTTGCTTGATATTTCGTTTTTGGTGTAATTGCTTATTTCTAGTATTGTTGCTACCATGTGTTCGCAATTTTCTTTGCCACAGCTACACTTCTTTTCAATAAATCCTTCGTTTATCTGGTCAAAGATTATTTCTACATAGAAGTTTTCATTATCAACTTCAACTTTTGAGTAAAAGAGTAAATTTGTTCCATTTGAGATTATATCTATGTTTGGGATATCGAAGTATTCTCTTTTCCTTAGGACTTCCTCATATAACTCTCGCCCAAAGAAATCTATGAGCTTATCTTTCGTTATCATAGTATTTTATACCTCAGTCTATGTAAATTGAATTTTAAAGGATAAAAAAATAAAAATCAACTTGTATGGGAGAGTGTTGAAAAATTTGGGCTCTGCCTATTTTTTTACAAACCAAGCTTCTTTAAGTGCTTTGAGCACTTAAGTGTTTTAAACACTAGTGTTTTAAACACTAGTGCTTTAAGCACTATTGATAAAAAAGACTATTCTTTGGTGAAACCTTACAGAAACTTTTTAATTAAGGGCTTAAATGACTGCATTCTTAGGTCACTTTATGCTTAAGGTGCAAGTGCTATAACCCAAGGTTTTTTAAGATGTTATTGAAAAAGGTTTATTTTATTTATTATCATTTATAATCACATCTAAAAAGGAGAATTCTATGGATTGGGAAAATTTTTCTGAGAGGATGCATGATGAGTGTGGTGTTGGGTTCATTGCTAACAAGAATGGGGTTAGGTCCCATGATATTGTTATAAAAGGTGTACAGGCTGTTTCTAATCTCACTCACAGGGGGGCTGTTAGTGGAGATGCTAAAACTGGTGATGGTAGTGGTATCTTAACAAGAATACCTTATAAATTCTTCAAAAGAGTGTTTGATTCAAGTCTAGAGGAAGGTAGTTTTGCCGTAGCTGTTGTGTTTTTGCCTACTCAGGAAGAGTTAAATAAGAAATCAAGAGAGATAATAACCAGTGTTCTAAAGCAAAGGGGTATAGAGATAATCGGTTGGAGGAAAGTACCTGTAAATGTTGATTATATAGGTGATGATGCAAAGAAGAGTTTACCTGATATTCAACAGCTATTTGTGAGGGTTAACGACACTTCTAAGGATACTGAAAGAAAGTTGTATATTGCTAGAAAACATATTGAAAGCATATTTTACAAAGAAAATTTAGTTGATAAGTGCTATTTTGCTTCTTTTTCTTCGAGGACAATAGTTTATAAAGGTTTACTAATTGCTCCGCAATTACTGAATTTCTTTCCTGATTTACAAGAAGAAGATTTTGAGTCTGATTTTGTCGTGTTCCATCAGAGGTACAGCACTAACACATTGCCAAATTGGTTTTTAGCTCAGCCGTTTAGAATGTTGGCTCATAACGGTGAAATAAACACTCTACAGGGTAATTTTAATTGGATGAGAGCAAAAGAATTTGAGTTTTCAAGGGAGATATGGGGAGATGACACTGATTACCTTAAGCCTGTGATATGGCCTTATGGTAGTGATTCGTCGCAGTTGGATAATGTTGTTGAGCTTCTTACGATGTCTGGTAGGGATTTGCCGCACGTTGTCATGATGCTTGTGCCTGAGGCTTATAAGGCAGACCCATTTATGAGTGAAGAGGAAAAGGCGTTTTTTGAATACAACCTGACGATATCTGAGCCATGGGATGGACCTGCTGCTCTGGCTGTTACGGATGGTGAATTTATTGTTTCTGCTTTGGATAGAAACGGTTTGAGACCTGCTAGATACGTAATACTTGAAGATGGCACAATAATAATGGGTTCTGAGGTTGGAATGATACAGGTTGATGAAAGTAAGGTTATTGAGAAGGGTAAACTCGGTTCAGGCGAAATGTTAGTTGTTGACCTGGTCAACAAAAAAATAATAAGTGACAGAGATATAAAGGAGATGTATTCTAGAAAGTTACCTTATAAGGAGTGGGTTAAGAACATAGAGAAAGTTCATATACCTGATGTTGTTGGTACGAATTATCATAAGAGCTACACGGGTGAAGAGTTGATAAGGAAGATGAGAGCCTTTGGATATGATGCTGGGGAGAAGGAAAAGCTTATAATGGAGATGATTGCCACAGGTAAGGAACCTGTTGGTGCAATGGGTGATGACACACCTATACCGCCACTTTCGTTTAAGCCAAGAAAGTTATTCTCTTACTTTAGGCAAAGGTTTGCACAGGTTACTAACCCACCTATAGACCCTTACAGAGAGAGATTAGTGATGTCACTTGATACTTATGTTGGTAGCTTTGGTGATATACTGGTTGATAGCGAAAGAAATACAAAGCTTCTTAAGTTTTCTTCTCCCGTTATTTCTAATTCTGAGTTGGAGTATCTAAAAAAATTGGATAATGAGAACTTTAGGTCAATAGTTATAAGTACTCTTTTCCCACCGAGCGATAAAGGTAGTGATTTGGAGAAAGCTTTAGAGAACATTATAAACAAGGTTATTGAAGCCGTTAGGAATGGTTACAACATAATAATTCTCAGTGATAGGGGGGTTAATGAGAATAATGCGTACGTGCCTATACTCCTTGCAGCTTCTGGATTGCATCATAGGCTTATAAAGGAAGGATTGAGGAGGAAGTGCTCGATAGTTGTTGAGACGGGTGAGGTAACAGTAGACCATGATTTTGCTGTTCTTATTGGTTATGGTGTCTCACTAATAAATCCTTATCTCGCTTATGATATGGTTGTTGATATAGCTGAAGGCAATACATCTGATAATCAAGGAGAGCTACCAACAGATTATAACATAGCTCTTTCTAACTATAAGAAGGCTATAGAGGCAGGACTTTACAAGATAATGTCAAAGATGGGCATTTCTGACATAAGTAGTTATAGAGGAGCACAGATATTCGAAGCATTGGGGTTATCCAATGAAGTCATAGAAAAGTACTTCACTGGTACGATTTCAAAGATAGACGGTGTTGGGCTTGATGGAATAGCTAAGGATTACTTCGCTTTCTTCAACATGGGGTATGGTACAGATTTTGTACCATTCCTTAATGATTTTGGGTTCTACAAGTACAAAAAGGATGGCGAGTATCATGAACACAATCCTGATATGCTTAGAGCTATACAGAAAGCTACTAGAAATGGGGACTGGGAAGCTTATAAGGAGTTTGCGAAAATAGTTAACACTAGAGTCCCTTCAAGCTTAAGAGATTTACTAGAGATAAAGAGTGATAGAGCACCTATACCTATCGAAGAGGTTGAATCTGAGTATGAAATAGTGAAGAGATTTACTACTCAGGCGATGTCTTTCGGTGCATTGAGTAAAGAAGCACACGAAACAATAGCTATAGCGATGAATAGGCTAGGAGCTAAGAGTAATAGCGGTGAAGGTGGTGAGCTTGAAGAAAGATTGTTTACGGAGTCTAACAGTAAGATAAAGCAGGTTGCCTCTGGTAGGTTTGGTGTTACTCCTAGATATTTAATTTCAGCTGAAGAGATGGAAATAAAGATTGCTCAGGGTGCTAAGCCTGGAGAAGGTGGACAGTTGCCAGGTAAGAAAGTTTCAGGTGATATCGCTAGGGCAAGGTACACTAAACCTGGAGTTACTCTGATTTCGCCACCACCGCATCATGATATATACAGTATAGAGGATATAGCACAGCTTATATATGACCTAAAGCACATAAATCCAGAAGGTAGGGTTTGTGTTAAGCTTGTTGCTGAAACGGGAGTAGGTATTGTTGCAGCTGGTGTTGCTAAGGGGTATAGCGATTCCATACAAATAAGTGGTGCTAACGGCGGTACTGGTGCTTCACCTTGGACATCAATAAAGTGTGCAGGTATGATTTGGGAGCTTGGGATTGCAGAAACGCAGAGAATACTCATTGAAAATAATTTAAGGCATAGGGTTAAACTTAGGGTTGATGGAGGATTTAAGACTGGAAAAGATGTTGTTATAGCTGCTTTGCTTGGTGCTGATGAATACGGATTCGGTACTATGGCTATGATTGCTGAAGGTTGTATAATGGCTAGAATATGTAATACGAATAAGTGCCCTGTTGGTGTAGCTACTCAGGATCCTGAATTAAGAAAGAGATTCCCAGGTAAACCTGAGTGGGTCATGAATTATATGCTATTTGTTGCTAGAGAGGTTAGAGAAATTCTAGCTCAGATGGGTTATAGAAACCTCGATGAGATAATTGGTAGAGTTGATTTACTTAAGCCTAAGGAGAATATACAGTTACCGAAGGGCGGTAAAATAGACCTCTCTTATGTTTTGTATGACCCAGATCCTACAAACACCAAGCCTAAGAAATGGAATGGTAGGAGAAATGATATACCTGAAAAGGAACACTTCGATGATAAGGTAATCAATGACATTAAGTTTAAGAAACTTTTGGAGAGTGGTAGTGGAGAAGTTGAGTATGAGTTTACTATAAAGAACACAGACAGAACTGTAGGGGCTAAAATCTCCAACGCTATAGTTAAGAAGTATGGTAATAAGGGGCTGGAGAATGGTAAAGTCAGGGTGATATGTAAGGGTAGTGCAGGACAGAGCTTTGGTGCTTTCATAGTTGATGGTATTGAGCTTGTACTTATCGGTGACGCTAACGATTACTTGGGTAAGGGTATGCACGGTGGTAGGATAATAGTTAAGCCATTTGATAATGTTAGGTTTGATCCTTACAATAATATAATAGCTGGTAATGTTCTACTTTATGGTGCTACAGGGGGAGAGGTATATATAAGAGGTAGAGTTGGTGAGAGGTTTGCCGTCAGGAATAGTAACGCTTTTGCTGTTGTTGAAGGTGCTGGGGACCATTGCTGTGAATACATGACAGGCGGATGTGTTGTTGTGCTTGGTAGTGTCGGTAAGAACTTTGGAGCTGGTATGAGTAATGGTATTGCTTTTGTACTTGATCAGGAAAATAAATTTGATAAGCTTTATAATCCTCAGATGGTTAGGATACAAAGAATTAATAGTGATGATGAAGATTTGCCGTTGCTCAAGAAGATGATAGAGAATCACTATAGGTATACTGGTAGTACAATAGCCGAAGAGATATTGAGTAACTTTGATAGGTATTTATCCTTGTTCTGGAAGGTTGTACCTAAGTCTGTAGAAGAGATAGAAAAAACTAAAGTTGTTCCTGATAAGCAAGAAGAGCTTACGCCTAAGTGGTAGTTTATGGTTCATCAAAGCATTTTGAAGGATTTAGATGAAGATCAGAGGGAAGCAGTTACTACTACTG
>JAPYWX010000023.1 GCA_028276145.1 Spirochaetota bacterium | reverse complement strand
TACTTATTAGCACATTTTTGAGTGCTAATAGGACTTTATTATTTTCTTCATTGTTGATAAGTGAAGAAAAATTCATCTTTGATGTTTGAAAGGTTTTTTTTATATTGATTAGAATAAAGCCATGAAAGTTATTGTTTTGTGTGGTGGTAGGGGTGAGAATCTTTGGCCTATTTCACGAAAAAATTTGCCTAAGCAATTTAGCAAAATCATATTTGAAAGGTCACTTTTCCAAGAAACTTTGTTGAGGTTTTCTAAGTTTGTTCCTTGGGAGGATATTTTTTTAGTTTTTCCTGATGAATACAAGTTTTTTGTTAGGTCTCAGGTTGTTGAGGTTTTCGGTTCTAGAAGAGCAAATGAAATTATTGAGCCTAAGCCGAGAGGTGCCTTCTTGGCAGTTGTTTTTTCATTGATAAGCCTTATTAAAAACGAAGTTGATGAAAATGAGGTTTTGGTTTTTGTTAATTCTGACCAAGTTTGGAGAGGAGATTATACAGGCAAGTTAGAGAGATTCTTTAATTTGATTAGAGATTTTTATTTTGATAAGGTTCTATGTACAGTTTCTAGCAGTGTTATAAAGGTTAGGGATTATGTTAGGTTAGGTAAGAGGTTTGAAGATGAGTTTTTTGAGTTTGAGGAATTTGACAAAAGTTCTAATTTAGGTAATTTGGGGATATATGTTGTACGATTTAAAGATTTGGTCAAGATGTTACAAAAGACTTTTGATATGTCTTTAGAAGCTTTGTATGAGTCTTCTGATTATGAGGGACAAAGTTTTGAAATGTTCGTTGGTAAAATGAAAAGAAATGTTTTGGTTTATGATTTGGCTGTTGAGGTTTTGGATATAGATAGTGTTTCTGACATTGCTAATGTAGTTAAAAGCGATAATAAAGGTAATCGTTTAAGTGGCGATGTTGTTGTTGATAACACAGAAAATTCTTTGATAGTTTCCACTAAAAGGCTTATAGCGGTTAATGGAGTTTCAGGTATTAATGTTATAGAGACCCCTGATGTTGTTTATGTTTCTAGTAATTCCATTGACAACAAAAATGTTCTTAAGTTGCTTGAAGGGAGGGAAGAACTTGATACAGGAGTTACTTCTTATAGACCTTGGGGAAGTTATACAGTTATAGATAGAGGTCCAAATTACCAGATAAAGAAAATAATTGTTAATCCAGGTGAAAGTTTGAGCTTACAGCTACATTATCATAGAAGTGAACATTGGGTTGTTGTTAGAGGAACTGCTAAGGTTACAGTTGATGATAAAGTTTTGTTTCTTAAGGAAAATGAAAGTACATTTATACCTAAGACAGCAAAACATAGGTTAGAGAATCCGGGGAAAATACCATTGGAGATAATAGAGATACAGATAGGTGAGTACATAAGTGAAGATGACATTGTTAGATTTTCGGATGTTTACGGAAGATGATAATGTTGAAGTTTATATATTCAGTTTTGCTCCTAATAGTTTTGATTCCAATAACTGCTTTTTTGGCAACACTTGGTATTGTTTTTAGCTTTTTTTCAAAAAGCTTAGCACACTACGTAGAAAAGCTCTACTTTAGAATTATACTTATATTTACTTTCACTAGGGTCAATGTTGAAGGGTTGGAGAATATAGATTTTTCAAAAAGGTACATAATCATTGCTAATCATCAAAGTTACTTTGATATAATTACTATTTCTGCTTGTATACCTTTGCAGATAAGATGGGTTTCTAAGGAATCAATATTTAATATTCCTTTTATCGGGCAGTTTATGAAGGCTATGGGATACATATCTCTACCTAGAGAGAAACTAAAGTCTTCAGTTAGTGCTATAAAAGACAAGGCTAAAGTTATTGATGGTTGTCCTGTTATATTTCCGGAAGGTACTCGTTCCTACGATGGTAATATACAAAGGTTCAAAAGAGGGTTTGTTATTTTGGCTCAGGAGTTGGGGTTAGATGTACTCCCAATTGTTGTTTGGGGTACAATTAATATAATGAGAAGAGGTGAACTAATTGTTACACCTTTCCGTAAAGTCAAGCTAAGGGTATTGAAGCCTATACCAAACGAGATAATCGTTTCTGATAAGCAAATTCAGGATAAGCTAATGAATGTCTTCATTGAGGAGGTAAATAAGTTGAAGGAAGAGTAAAATTATTCTCTATTGAAAGTTTGTTGTCTGATACCTGATAATAAACCAGGTGATGTTGTTTAGGTGTAAGAAAAAAATATCATTTTTTTGGGTTTTTGTTTTTTCTTTTCTTTTACTTCTCGGTTCGTGTATTAGGGAACCTTTGAGTAATGAGTTGGCGGGTGTCTTTAGTTCTGACTTTTTTATTGATGAGTTTAATACATTTGATGATTCAAATTGGGCTATGCTAAATGAATATTTTTTGTTTTCGTATTTGAGTCCTAATAATGTTTCTGTATCTAACGGTAACTTGGTTTTCGTTATTCCTCGTAACACTACTTCTTCAGGTGGTGTGGTTTCGAAGTATAGATTTCCGAAAGGAGATTTCGCTATTTCGTTTTTGAAAACTAATGATAACTCTGTTCTTGATTTTACACTCCACAATTCCGAGAACTCTGTGAAATTTTTCATTAGGATTAAGTACGATGGGTATACGAATTTTGTTGAGTATGGTGTAGAGTCGCCCTATACTAATTTCACTAGTACTAACAGTAATGTTGCGGTTTCTTATTCTTACCATTCAGCTAAGTTTGAGGTTTTAGGAAGTAGTATTAACTACTATTACGATGACAGTTTGATTGGACAGATAAATTTTGATTATGTACCTCAATATCTTTATTCTAGGGTTTTTTCGTACTTGAGTGATTCCACAACTTATTTCTATGATAGGTACATTCTCGTTGATAAGTTCTCTTATCAAAAAAGACGCTAGATTTAGGTTTAGAGGGTATTTCTTTGCGGGAGGCAACGCCTCCCGTTAATAAAAATGATAAGCTGAACCTTTCAAAAATTAGTTAAAGTTGTTTATTGTTCCGTTTGTGAGCTTGTTGTTTTCTACATGTCCGAAAGAGGAATTTGTGTGAGGTGCGTTGGTGTATATGCCACCACCGGTGTTTGTGACTAGGTTATTAGTTATGTACCCAGTGTTTGTGAAGTAATCTGAATATTCTAGATATAATCCACCTCCGTATCGTGACATGTTGTTGTATACACTACCACTTAGGGTTATATTTGACGAAGTTAGAATTTTACCGCCTCCACCTCTTTGAAGTGCTTTGTTACTGAATATTTGTGCTTCTATTTTGTTTCCAGATGATCCTCCTATGAATATTCCTCCGCCTTCTAGTGCTGTGTTATTGTATATGTTTCCTGATATTGTGTTGTCATGAGAGTTAGTTAGGAATATTCCGCCACCGATTCCGAAAATACTGTTATCGTATATTGAGCACTTTATTCTGTTGTTTTGTGAATTGAAGAGGCACATTCCACCACCTCCGAAGGCACCATTACTGCAAATTTCTACGCTGTTTTCTACTGTTAGGTAACTAACATTTTTTACAAATATACCACTGCCTACGGTGTTGTCAAAATTATTAGTGTTGGTGTCGTATGCACTACCACCTTTAACTATTAGGTTTTTAAGAATCACATTTGTGGCATTTTCAATTTTTATAACATGGTAGACATGTCCTTCACCATTCAGCTCTGTTTTGCCAGCGACGAATTTGAAGTTGTTATCCCATCCACCACTGATGGTTGTGTTGGGTCTATTTATTACAAAGCCGTCACCACTGCCGTTTAACCCATCGTCAGGGAAATAACCTCCAATAGTTATCTTGATTTCAACAGTTTGAGAATGGTCAATTTGATTTGCTATTTCCATTGCTTTTGGCAATGTGTAAATAGGTGTAGACGAGGATAGTCCATCGTTGGAATCATCTCCATCTTTTGAGACATAAATAACTTGACTTACATAAGGGGGTGAAATAGTACATCCAATGAGTGCTATAATAATCCCTAGAAGTGCTAACGATGAAAGTCCAATGATTTTTCTTTTCATAAAATCCTCCTTATATTGAATATAATAATTGATTCTTTGAGCAAATCAAAAGATGAAGTTCGTTTTTTCTTTATTAATGTTTAAGGCTTGAGGAATGGGTGTATAAAAAATTGTATTTCATTTGAGGAAGCAAAAATTACTCAGAAGGAATGAATTTTTGGAGAGAGAGCTGGTAAATTTGGTATTAGGTGTTGGTTTGTTTTATAATTTTAAAACTAGAATCTTTTGGAGAGGAGTTTATATGTATGAGAAAAAGTCTTTTAGCATGAAGATTGACGATAAGAATTTAACTATCGAGTTGGGGCATATAGCTAAGCAATCTGACGGTGCTGTCCTTGTAAGGTTTGAGGATTCTGTAGTTCTAGCTACTGCTAACTTTGGTGGCGAGGTTGAGGGTGTTGATTTTGTTCCTCTTACTGTTAACTTCGTAGAGAAATTTTATGCTTCTGGTAAAATTCCTGGAGGGTATGTAAAGAGAGAAGCGAAATTTTCAGATAAGGAAATACTAGTTTCTAGGTTGATAGATAGGCCATTGAGGCCTCTTTTCCCGAGAGGTTTTAAGAAAGAGGTTCAGGTTATTGCAATGGTTCTCTCTGCTGACCAAGTAAACCCCGTGGATGTTATTAGCATTATTGCTTCCTCTGCGGCTCTTATGGTTTCTTCTATACCTTTCAATGGTCCTGTTGGTGCTGTTAGAGTCGGCTACATTGATGGAAAGTATGTAGTTAATCCAACTTTTGCACAGATTGATGAATCGTTACTAGATATTGTTGTTGCTGGTACGGAAAGAGGTATAACGATGGTTGAAGGTGGAACTAAGGGAGTTGATGAGGAAATAATGGTTGGAGCTCTGGAGGTTGCTGAAAAGTATATAAAGCAGATTATAGAGTTTCAAAAGGAGATAGCTAAGCAAGTCGGAAAAGAGAAGATGGTTGTTGAGAAAAAGGAATTACCAAAAGAGGTACTTGATGTTATATGGTCATACGAGAAAGAAATGAAAGCTGCGATGAACGAAAAAGATAAGAAAACAAGGGAAGCAAACATGGAAAGTATTGTTGAGGCTATAAAGGCTAAGATAGCAGAGATATACGGAGAGAAAGTGAATGAGGTTATTGATTGGGAAGAAGTTCAATTCCAGATTGAGGAGATGGAACGAGACATACTGAGAAGACAGGTTATAGAGGAAGGTATAAGGGTTGATGGAAGGAAGCCTAAGGAGATAAGGCCTATGTGGTGCGAGGTCGGTGTTTTGCCTAGAACTCACGGTTCTGCAATATTTACAAGGGGACAAACACAGAGTTTAGGTATAACCACTTTAGGTAGTGGGGGTGATGTCCAGTTCATTGACGATATAGAAGAGGAAGTTGTTAAGAGATTCATGCTACATTACAACTTTCCACCTTTCTCGACTGGTGAAGTTAAGAAGCTAGGAGCTGTTTCACGAAGAGAGATAGGGCATGGGCACTTAGCTGAGAGAGCAGTAGAAGCTGTTTTACCGCCGGAGGAAGAATTCCCGTATACTATAAGAGTCGTTTCTGAAATTCTAGAGTCTAATGGTTCGTCTTCCATGGCTACCGTTTGTAGTGCTTCTCTTTCGCTCATAGATGCCGGTGTGCCAATAAAAGAGTTAGTTGCAGGTATTGCTATGGGTATAGTTCTTGACGAGAAAACTGGGAAGTATGAGATATTAGTTGATATACAAGGGCTTGAAGATAAGTTTGGTGATATGGATTTCAAAGTTGCTGGTACTAGAGACAAGATAACTGCTTTCCAGATGGATTTGAAGATAGAGGGAGTGCCAATAAAAATAATGAGAGAAGCACTTTACGTTGCTAAAGAAGCAAGAAATAAAGTCTTAGATGTGATGGAAGAGAAGATAAAAGGTAGGGAAGTTAAGCTTTCTGAACATGCTCCAAGGATAAGGTTCTTGAAAGCTGATCCTGAGAAGCTTCCTGAAGTTATAGGTCCTGGGGGTAAGATTATAAAGAAAATAATACAGGAGACAAACACGAAGATAGATATTTCGCCAGAAGGTAAGATCACTATTTCGGCTAAACCTAATGAAGGTGATGTTGATAAAGCTTACCAGATAATAAAGTCAATTGTTGAAGGAGTTAAAGTTGGTGATATACTGACTGGTCCCATAACTAGAATAGAGGACTATGGTGTTTTCGTTGAGGTTTTACCGGGTAAGGAAGGCATGGTGCATATATCGAAGCTTTTCACTACAAGAGTGAAGAATATTAGAGATTTCTTTGAGATAGGGGATAAGATAACTGTTAAGGTCATAGGTGTTGATGCTATGGGTAGGGTTGCTTTGTCAAGGATAGATGCTGAGAAAGAGTTACTCTCAAAGGAAAGCAAATCTGAATCTAGGGAACAGGTTAGCAATACTCAGGATAGCCAGAGTTCAGAAAGTAGTTTATCAGATGTTTCTGCTTTTAAGTCTGGAGAATCTCAGAAAACGAACGTATAGTTTATAGAGATAGGTATGGTTTCAGAACAGTTAGAAGGTGTGTTATTGGTTGATAAGCCATCGGGAGTTTTGTCTTCCCGTGTTGTTAATTTTGTCAAGAAACTTGTTAAGCCTAATAAGGTTGGAAGTGGGGGAACATTAGATAAGTTTGCTAGTGGACTTTTGATTATAATGGTTGGTAAGGCAACAAAACTTTTTGAGACAATTAAGGGAGTTTCAAAATCTTATATAGCAAAAGTGAAGTTTGGAGAGATTAGAACTACTGATGATGTATATGGAACTGTGATATCTAAAGTTGAAAACTTTAATCTCACTTACGATATGGTAAAGAATGCCCTTAATGACTTTAAGGGTGAGATATTACAGGTTCCTCCTGCCTTTTCAGCGGTACACATTAATGGTAAGAGAGCTTATGAGGTGGCTAAGAAAGATTACTACAGGGCTCTAAAGTCTTTGAGTCCGAGAAGAGTGTATATATACGAAATAAAGCTTTTGGACTTTATGGGGGATTCTGCAATTATATTTGTTGAGTGTTCCGGAGGCACTTATATAAGGTCTATTGCCAGAGATTTAGGACAGCTTTTGGGGGTTGGCGGATATCTTGAGAGCCTTAGGAGAGTGAAAATAGGAAACATAAAGGTTGAGCAGGCAATTAAATTTGAGGAACTTAGAAAAGAAACTGATATAAAAAATCTACTTTTGCCAAAAGAGAAATTCCTCAAAATGCTTGGCTAGGTGCTTAATAGCACATTGTGCTTAATAGCACATTGTGCTTGATAGTACATCGTGCTTAATAGCACATTCTTAGTGCTTAATAGCACATTCTTATTTGAAATGGGTCTACAAGGGGGTAGCCCCCTGTAAATTATTTATTTTCCTTTTTTTTCATAGCAAAGTTTATAATATTTTGTAAATTTTATGAAGAGAGCGTATATAGAGACATTGGGATGTGCTAAGAACATAGTTGATTCTCAAAGGTTGGCTTTTGTACTGAAACAAAGCGGGGTTGAACTTACGGACGTGCCTCAGGAAGCTGATTACATTTTCATAAATACCTGTGGTTTCATAGAGCAATCAAAACTACAGTCAATAGAATACATTTTATCGTTTTCTAAACTCAAAGAGGAAAAGGGGTCTAAGAGCCCTAAGATTGTTGTTTTTGGGTGTTTGGCAGAGAGGTACAAGGAAGATCTACTTAAAGAGATGCCGGAAATTGATTACATATTTGGCGTTAGGGATTATCTAGCAGCTTTGAACTTGATTAATGGTGAGAATGGTAAAAAAGTGTTGGATACTTCTAAGGAGTATAGAGATATAATTTTTGCTGAGAAGGAATATAGAAGGGTGGTTAATAAAGAGTATCCTTTTGAGTACTTGAAAATTTCTGAGGGATGTAATCATACATGTTCTTTTTGTGCTATTCCTCTTATAAGGGGTAAGCAAAGAAGTAGAACAATCCAAAGATTGGTTGATGAAGCTAAGTTTTTGGCTGATAATGGAATAAAGGAAATAATATTAGTTTCTCAGGATACGAGTAGCTACGGTGTTGATTTGTACGGTAAACCTAAACTGGTAGAGCTTCTTTATGAACTTAGCAAGGTTGAAGGTATAGAATGGATAAGGCTACATTATCTTTATCCTACAGAGGTAACCGAAGATTTGATAAAAGCTATTTCTGATATGGAAAAGGTTTGTAAGTACTATGATATTCCTTTACAGCATGCTAGCGACAGAATATTGAAGTTAATGAAGAGAGGGGGTAATAAGAAGCAGTACTTAGAGATTATTGAAAAGATTAGGAAGTATACACCTGATGCTGCTATAAGAACAACTTTCATTGTTGGTTTTCCGGGGGAAACTTTAGAAGAGTTTAGAGAGCTTAAGGAATTTTTAAAGGAAGCAGAATTTACTTGGGTTGGTGCTTTTGAGTATTCTCATGAAGAGGGAACTGATGCTTTTAGGTTAGAGGATAATGTAAGCAAGATATCTAAGGCTAAGAGAAGAGTTGAGTTACTTAAGTTTCAGCAACCTATTACTGAGAAAAGGTTAGGGAATTTGGTTGGTAAAGTAAAAAAGATGATAATAGATGAGGTTCTAGATGAGAAAAACTATATAGCTAGAACTGAGTATAATTCACCTGAGGTTGATGGTGCTGTTCATCTCGTTTCGTCTAAAAAGTTAAAAAAGGGAGACTTTGTAGATGCTTTGGTACTCAAGGTAATAGGGTACGACTTGTATGCAAGGTACTCATGATTTGATTAAGGTAATAATTCCAAATTTCATAACTTTTTTTAGGGTTTTGGTTCTTCCTTTTATTATTCTTTTGCTGTTGAAAGGTGGGTATTGGAATATTGTTTTAGCTTTTGTTTTATTTTTGGTTGGTAGCATTACGGATGCTTTTGATGGTATAGTTGCTAGAAAGTTGGGTAGTACCTCGAAGTTTGGTTTTGTGTTAGATCCGATAGCCGATAAAATATTAGTTTTAGGTACTTTGATTACTTTGTCTTTTTTGGAATACTTGAATATTCCTTTGTGGGCTGTAATTATAATATTCCTTAGGGATTTGATGGTTACGATTCTTAAACCTATTTCTGACAAACTGGGCTTTTCCATTCCTACAACATTTTTCGCAAAAACGAAAACAACAATTCAGTTTATAGGTATTTCTGTGATATTTTTATACATGATTTTTGTCTCATCTAGGGTGAGTTCTAACTTCTCTTTTAAGTTTCTAAATGAAACTTTTGGTTTAGTTGCTTACCTGCCGTTCCTTGTAATATTGCTAGTAACTTTCATTACTATTGCTTCTGGAGTGGATTACATAATCTTGTTTATCAAGGGGCTTAAAAATAAGGAATTGAAATGAAATCAAAAATCGCAGAGAGGCAGAGCCTCTCTGATAATGGTTTATAAACTAGTTTAATTTTCTATTTTGGCGAATGCTGTTAATTCTTAGAAAACTATTGAGTCATATATCTTTGGCGTAGATTTCCTTTTTTTCTTCGGAGTTTTCAGAAGAGACAGGCTTAAATAGCAACTTTCCGTCTTTTGCACTTAGGAGTCCTCTTCTCATTTCCATTACTGTGAAGTACTTTGATTTTAGCACTTCCTTGAGGTAATAGAAACCAATCCAAGGGTCAACTTCATCTCCGCATGTGAATAAGTCAACAGCAGCAAATTTGTGTTCGGGCCAAGTGTGAATGGCTAGGTGTGACTCAGCGATTACCACTACACCGCTAACACCTTGAGGACTAAAATGATGGAAAGTGTCACTAATTATTGTAGCTCCGGACATTTCAGCAGCGTTTAACATAGCTTCCCTTATTGTTTCAACACTGTCCAAAACATCAACATCGCAATCGTAGTACTCAACAAGCAAATGCCTCCCAAGGGAGCTTACCTTTTCCATTTTTCCCTCTCACCTCCTTAAAAAATTTTTTGTATTTTATAAAATAGTTTACTTTCCATTATCAACTTTTTCAAGTCTTAACTCTTTTAGTTTTGCATCTTTACCCACCTTTTCTCTTAGGTAATATAGCTTAGCTCTTCTTACTTTGAATCTTCTTACCAACTCTATTTTTGCTATTGTTGGAGAATAGTAAGGGAATATTTTTTCTACGCCCACGCCGTATGATACTTTCCTTACGGTGAAGGTTTTTGAAGGACCTTCACCTCTTATTGCTATAACTATTCCCTCGAATACTTGAATTCTTTCTTTGTCCTGTCCTTCTTCTTTTATTCTCTGGTGGACTCTTATTACATCACCTGCCCTGAAATCTGGGTAGTTTTTGTCTCCATAGAATTTTTCTTTTATGTATGAAACAACCTTATTTGACATTTGTGCCCTCCTTGACAAATTCAACTAGCTTTTTGAATGCTTCTTTATCTTCTATTGCCATGTTAGATAAAGCTTTTCTGTTGATTTCAATATTTTTCTTCTTAAGAAGGTTAATAAATTGGCTGTAGTTTAATCCGTATTCTCTGACGGCGTTGTTTATTCTTATTATCCAGAGCTTTCTGAATTCCCTTTTCCTTAGTCTTCTGTGTTCCCAAGCATAATGTAGAGCATGCATTAGTGATTCTTTAGCAGCTCTGTATCTCCTACTTCTTGCTCCCCTGTGGCCCTTAACTGCTTTTAAAATCTTTTTCCTTCTCCTCCTAGAAGGAACAGCATAAGTTACTCTCATAAAAAACCCCTGAATTTTGACACTAATTTTAAACATTATAAACAATTTATTTCAAATTGTGCTAAATAGCACCGTGTGCTAAATAGCACTGTGTGCTAAATAGCACTTTATTAACATTGAAGATAGGTGAAACTTCTTACTTAGGGAGTGTAAGGAGTTGTGAACTCATATATAATAATATAAAAATAAATTGGAATTTCTTAATAGCACATTCTTAAGTGCTTAGTAGCACTTTCTTATTAATTGGAGAGCGTGGAGAAGTTAAACTCTCTATAACGAATAGGGTGGGTGGTGTTCTACATAGCACATTCTTAAGTGCTAAACAGCACTAGTGCTAAAAAGCACTTCGTTAATTAGGTGCTTAAATCGCTATGTGCTAAAAAGTAGAATGTGCTGTAGCACTGTGTGCTTGAAGCACTGTGTGCTTGAAGTACTATGTGCTTGAAGCACTATGTGCTTGAAGCACTTTATTTGTTTCTTGACTTTATTTATAATTTTTTATTACCATTATGAGATAGGAGATTAATATGAGGTATTCTGGAGCTAAAATATTCTTGGAGGCTTTGAAGAAGGAAGGGGTTACAAAAGTTTTTGGTTACCCTGGTGGTGCTGTATTGCCTATCTTTGATGAGCTTTACAAAGAGAAAGGTTTGAGTGTGTATCTTGTTAGGCATGAGCAGAATGCTACTTTTGCTGCTGATGGTTATGCTAGGGCTAGTGGTAAGCCTGGTACTGTGCTGGTTACTAGTGGTCCTGGTGCGACTAATACTGTTACTGGGATTGCTAACGCGTATATGGATTCAATACCTATTGTTGTTTTTACTGGTCAAGTTTCTACTTCTTTGGTTGGTAGTGATGCTTTCCAAGAGGTTGATACTACGGGTATTACTAGACCCATAACAAAGTGGAATAGAATGGTTAAAAGAGTTGAGGATTTGGCTTGGACTATAAAGGCTGGCTATTACATAGCTAGTACTGGTAGGCCTGGGCCTGTTGTCATAGATTTGCCTAAAGATATCCAAGTTATGGAGACTGAATTTGATTACCCTGATAAGGTAGAATTAAGAAGTTACAAGCCTCAATACAAGGGGCATCCATTACAGATAAAGAAGGCAGTTGAAGCTATAAAGAAGTCAAAGAGACCAGTTATATATGCTGGTGGCGGAGTTATACATTCAAATGCTTCAAAGGAGCTTATAGAGTTAGCAGAAAAGTTACAAGCACCGATTACTACTACTTTGATGGGGCTAGGAGCAGTTCCTTCTGGGCATCCTCTATATTTAGGAATGCTAGGAATGCATGGAACTGTTTATGCTAACTATGCTGTTAGCCACTGCGATTTGTTGATAGCAGTAGGTGCAAGGTTTGATGATAGGGTTACTGGAAAGGTTGAAACTTTTGCACCGAATGCAGTTAAGATACACATAGATATAGACCCTTCCTCAATAAGTAAAAATGTTATTGTGGATATACCTATAGTTGGTGATGTTAAGGAGGTATTGAGAGACATATTGCCACATGTTAGTAAGCTTGACACTGAAGAGTGGTTAGAGCAAATAGAGGAATGGAAAAAGGAACATCCTCTTAGGTATAAGAATAGCGATGATGTCATTAAGCCACAGTACTTGATAGAAGTTGTTTCGGATATTCTTGGGGCTAAGGAATCTATTGTCACTGCTGATGTTGGTCAGCATCAAATGTGGGTGGCACAGTACTTCAAGTTCAAAAAGCCAAGATCTTTTATGACTTCAGGAGGATTGGGATCAATGGGGTATGCTTTCCCCGCTGCTATAGGTGCTAAAATTGCGAGACCTGATGCTACGGTTGTAGCATTTGTTGGAGATGGATCATTCCAAATGACTTTGCAAGAATTGGCTTCTGTTTCGGAGTATAATGTGCCTGTTAAAGTTGTAATTGTGAACAATTTCTATTTGGGTATGGTTAGACAGTGGCAGGATTTGTTTTATGATAAAAGGTACTCTTCTGTTTTCTTGGCAGCTAACGAAAAAACTTATATACCTGATTTTGTTAAGCTAGCTGAGGCGTATAATGTTAAATCTTTGAGAGTTGAGAAGCCATCAGAACTAAAGTCAGCAGTAAAGGAAATGTTAGATCATGATGGTCCATTTGTCCTTGATGTTTGGGTTGAAAAAGAGGAGAATGTTCTGCCAATGGTTCCCGCAGGTAGAGGACTTTTAGAAATGATAGAAGGTATGGCTTAGTGTGGGGTGTCTGGTCGCTGTGCTTTCAGCACGCTGTGCTTTTAGCACGTAGTGCTCGAGCACTTTGTGCTTGGCACAGAGGAACTTCCGGATACTTATGGGCTTTGGCTGGTGAAGAGCCAGCATTGTGTGGGGTGGCCACAGAAACTAGACCGCCGGGATTCCCGGTAAGGGTGAAAAGGTGAGGTAAGAGCTCACCGGCCTAGCCGTGAGGCTAGGTGTCCTGGTCCCCCACCAAAGTACAATTTTAAGCAGCGGTTGGTAGCCCATACCTTTAACCGCGGGTGAAAAGCAAAATCCCCTACCGTAAGGTAGGGGATAAGATAGATGACCAGAGAAACAGAATCCGGGGTACTACCCCACACTAAGCCTAAAAACTTAAACTTTTATGGGTTGAACCTGAAGTTCAGTTCTGCCATTATGCTTCTGTTACCATCAAGGACATCTAGGAAGTTAATTGCTATTGCTATCCAGTTCGCAGGTACAACATTTAAGCCTATGTTAAATATCCCCCTATGGTCATCAGCAAAGTATGGGTCATGAAGCCTCCTATATGAGTAGTTGCCAAACTCAAGGTTTAAAAACAGTACATCTTTGTATATTGCTTTTTGCATACCTACGAATGTGTTAAGAGCCCAATCAAATCTAGGAGTAAATGATATTCCTAGTCCCATAGTTATGTCCCATCCTCCTCCTATTGTTAGCCCCAAAAATCCATTTCCACCAAGTAGCATGAAGTTGAAAGCCATTTCATTAGGATCTATGTTGTATTGCCAGTCTCCGTAAATACCTAATCCTGCTTTTTCTATTTGGTATTTTAGTGATACCATAAGTGGTTTAGGCCAACCTCCATTGTAGGTTGAGTAGTCAAATGCTACTCCTATGTTGAAGTTTTGAATGGCTATACTTAGTGCTGGTGATATCACAGAGCCAGGGGCAAATACCCAGTTAGCTCCTAACCCTATCTCAAATGACGAGGAAACATCAATTGATGGATATGTTATTATGCCTGTACCACCTGTTGAAGAAATATTGTAGTCCTTTGATAGTGGATAAGCACTTAAGCTTATCAGTATGATAGTAAAAGCAATTATGAATCTTTTCATATACCCTCCTTTAAAAGGAAAATAAAGGATTTTTGAGGGAATTTTCAATAACTCTAGTGAGTTTACTACTTCAGTGTTTCGTAATTTGTTGTTTTGTGTATACTTCTATCTTCGAAGAGATGATTTCTATATCTTCTTTTATTAGTCTTTTGATTAGCTTTTTTCTAAGTTCGCTTTGAATTGCTAAGCCTGATTCATAGTCCTTAGCAGTAAATGACAAGGAAAATTTTAATGTATCCTTTTTTACCGTTTTCAAGTTCTATGAAGTCTCCTACTTTTATATTTCTTTCTGCGGTTATGTATACCCCTGAAAATAGGTTAGATAGTGTATCTCTCAATGCTAACGAGATTGGTAAGGTACCTATTCCTAAAGTTGTTAGTACTGGTAAAATTCCTACTACACCTAGGTAGTAAAGAATTATTGATATTCCTACTAAATATATAGCTACCCTTATCAATGAAGATATTATTCCAGTATTAAACTTTTTTAGTTTATCATCATCAGTGTGCTTCTCTAAAAATTTAGTAATTAGTTGCTCTATTAGTATGGTTATTGATAGTATGAGAGTAGCTAT
>JAPYWX010000166.1 GCA_028276145.1 Spirochaetota bacterium | reverse complement strand
GGATTAACACCAACAGACGATAGAGCAGCAACAAAGCTAAGACCAAACCCCAAAGGTAACTTCACTTCACCATCCACCTCTGTAGAAGCATTACCACCCTTGTAAATCATCGTTTTAGCAGCACCACCTTGCCCAGACTGTGGATTAACCTCAAAATCAGTGTAATAACCTAATGTATTTTGAAGTTTAATACCTGGTATGGCAGATGTGAATATCCTATAACCATAAACCAAGTCATATATTCTATTGTTACCCTTAGACCAATTGAACCCTATCCAATTCAAAGGATAATGGACCGTTAAAGAATAACTAAAGGCACCTTCAACATTACCATCAACAAAGAGCCCCATAAATTTATCTCTATCGGGATACCACGCCTGCCCTAGCGTCCAAGGATTATAGTTAAGCTCATAGTTACCTATACTAACAACATTAACAGTAGGTATAGGATTATTTAACATGACTCTTCTTGATTGTAAAACAAGAGGAACTTGGCTAGGTGTAGAATTAACCCAAGTAGTCCATTTCGTAGCTTCCCAATCAGCTAACTCAAACCTCAAATAAAAGTCTATTATCTCTGTAAACACTTTACCATCTATACCTAATTCAAGAGAATTCCTAATAACATTCTCCTTAGTAGCATCATAGTTCCAATTCCACCTCGTAAACAACTTACCGAACAAATCAAAGTTACCTGATACATACTTATCAGCTGGCAAAGCTGGCTTCAACTTCTCTGACATAATCTTAGCAAATTTCTTATACCCCATCGGCGGAGCCCACTTCTCAGTCTGATCAAGGTAAACCAACGGCACTACAGCCTTAACATCCTGTAGAGGATTCGGATAAGATTCCCAAACATTCAAAACTTCAAATTGGTCTTTTGCCTCCTGTAGCGTACCTTTAGCAGGCCACATGATTATATCAACAAACTCTGGGTCACCCCAATAATCACTACCACCACCCCATCTGTGTAATCCTCTATACTCGTTGACATTCCTTGTAAGTACATCTTCCGGGTCAGGGAATCCTTCGTTAGACTGTGAAAAGATTTGGAATCCCCACTTCGTTATATCCTTATCCTTCGTCAAATCCAAATCCTTCTTAGAAACAACCGCTATAATCGTCCTACCAATACCTTTTATGACTTTAGGTATAACAACATCTTGAGCCATATCTTTAGCTTTAGAAGAAACTTCTATCTCAACCCTAGCTCTCGGCTGTGGAGAAATCAAAACTACCTTCTCCCATCCCTGTTCCGGCGGGAAGTAGATATTCAATCCTGGTACACATTTCAAATAACCAGAACCAGGCAAATGATCTTGGTCAATATAAATTTGGAAATACTGAATATCAAAGTCAGCAGCCATACCCCAGTCTTGCTTTAAGTCAGCATTGACAGTTATTTTAAATGTCACATTGTTGTCATCCATTGAATCAATTTCTACTTTAACAATATCAAAACCACCAGGCACATAAACAGGATGTGTAGGATATGTGTAATAACCAGGACCTTTATCATCACCTATAGGATCAAGGAATATAATTCTAGCCTTATCAGGTGTAGAACCTCTCTGAACAACATTACTAACCAAAGAAGAAGATTCGGGATTTTCTCTAACACCTTCCATAGATGGGGTTGGATGCGTCTGACCTACTAACGCTTCCTCTTCCTCTCCTTGATCTTGAGCAAAAACGCTATACGAGGAGAAAACCCCCACCACGAAAGCAATAACTAACAAAACCTTCAATAGACGTTTCATAAGCTCCCCCCTACTCTAAAACGTATTATTAATCAATCAACTTCATTTGTCAAGAGTTTTTGAAAAGCTATTCCAATGACAAGATATTAGTCTCTCAAAGCAATTTGAAAAATACAAAGTGTTGTTATATCATTACCACATCTAAACATTGATGGAAATCAATAATTATGGAAAAGCGAAGAGCAAAGAATGTAAATTATAGGAGGTTTTTAAAAAATAAAAAAATGCAAGTAGCGAAAACTAAAAAAAGAACCAAAGAAGACGAGATAAGGAGCAAAAGGGAAAGCAAATTCGCCAAAATGACAAAAGAAGAACTACTAAGATACATGTTCTCAAGAAGAAAGCTACCATGGTTATCTAAAGAAATTTTAGAGGCTAACCCCCTTCTTGATCTTTTCTTAGTTGTCAAAAGAACTAATGTACCCCACTACTTCCCTAAGGCAGTAATAAAACAAGCCAAAAGCATACCTCAAGAAGTCAGAGAAGAAGACTTAGAAGGCAGAATTGACCTAAGGGACAAACTCATTTTCACCATAGACGGCGAAGATGCCAAGGACTTTGACGATGCAGTGTCACTAGAAATAGAAGATAACTATTATGTTCTCGGAGTACACATAGCAGATGTATCGCACTATGTCAAACCTGGAACAGCACTTGACGAAGAAGCATATAAAAGAGGAAACAGTACATATCTAATTGATGTTGTTTTCCCAATGTTACCATTTGAACTATCAAACAATATATGTAGCCTAAATCCAAATGTGGACAGGTTAACACTCTCGGTAAAAATATGGATAAACAAAAACACACTAGAACCTGAAAAATTTGAAATTTTTCCATCTGTCATAAGAAGCAAGTATAGACTCACATATACCTACGTTGAGAAAGTGCTTGACAACCCTAGTATAGAAAAAGACAAAGATTTAGCAGAAAATCTAATAAAGATGTGGGAACTAGCTTGGAAATTACACGAAAAGAGAATAGAAAAAGGAGGAATAGATTTTAACTTCAAAGAAAGCAAAATCATACTAGACGAAAGAGGCAATCCTGTTGAATTTATAGTTTACAACAGGCTCAAATCAGAAAGGCTAATAGAAGAGTTCATGCTAATGGCTAATAAGGTAGTAGCTAAGTTTTTATCTGAAAAAGGACCTACCATCTTCAGAGTACACGAAAAACCAGACATAGAAAGCATAGAGAACATTATAAAAGTAGTCTCACTATTCGGCTATTTCTTACCAAACCCCGAGAAAGTAAAATCATCTGACTTACAAAAGATAATATGTAACATATCACAAAAAGAATACGAGGAATTCATAAATTATGTCATCCTCAGGTCAATGAAACAAGCACGGTATGACACAAACAATGTGGGGCACTACGGCTTAGATTTTGAATATTATACTCACT
>JAPYWX010000022.1 GCA_028276145.1 Spirochaetota bacterium | reverse complement strand
CAATAACGGGAGCTCCCAAAATCAGAACAATGGAAATTATAAACTCTCTAGAAAATTCGCCAAGAGGTATATACACTGGCTCAATAGGAGTAATAACAAAAGATTTTTCAGAATTCAATGTAGCTATAAGAACACCAGTAATAAAGGACGGTAAAGGAGAAATAGGAATAGGCGGCGGTATAACATGGTACTCAGACCCAAAAGAAGAATACAAAGAGGCAATCCTAAAATCAAAATTCGTACAGATACCACCAATTGAGGACTTCAAGTTAATAGAAACGATACTTCTAAAAAATGGTAAACTATACCTTCTAAAACTACACCTAAAAAGACTCAAAAAATCAGCAAGATACTTTGACTTCAAATTTAATTCAGAATACATAATCAGCGAACTCAAAAAAGCAACAAGAGGTATTGAAGACAAAAGAAAAGTTAGGCTTCTACTGAGTAGAAATGGAAAAGTAGAAATAGAGGTACTACCTCTAAAAGAAAAACAGAATTCTAGCTACATAAAAATAGCACCCGAAAGAACAAACAGTAATGACATTTTCTTATTTCACAAGACTACTAATAGGCAACTATACAACGAATACTACCAAAGAGCTCAAGAAGAAGGACTAGCCGATTACATATTTCTAAACGAAAAAGGAGAAGTAACCGAAGGATGCATTCACAACATAATAGTACTGAAAGGCAACAAACTTTTAACACCCAAAAGAGAAAGCGGACTACTAAGAGGGGTGATGCTAGAATACATATCACAGAAAATAGATATAAAAGAACACCCCTTAACAATCAAAGACCTTGAGAAAGCTGACAAAATATACATATGTAATTCTGTAAGTGGGATTAAGAGAGTTTCACTTCTTCACCTTCTGCCTTGAGCATATCCATTTCAGATATCATATCCGGAGAGAATGGAACTATCCTACCTTTAGCTTCTATGTTAATACCCTTTTTAGCACCAAAAGATTTTATTATCTCCAAAACTCTTTGGATAGGAATATGTGCAGAAGCTGAAGGTATATTCATTATTATGGATATTTTCCTACTGTCATCTATCCTAGCTACTAAATCAACGAACCTTAGAGAGGCGTTAATCTCATCCATAAGCTCAACCATAAACTTTTGCATCCTCTTCCTACCCAATTTCTTAAGAATTTCATCATAGTTGAGTATATCAACCAAACCCAATGTTAATGGTACATGGTACCTCTTACTTTCGTAAAACTTCAAAGGTAACAGTCTATAGAAAGCATCTTCATCGAACTTAGCTATCCAGTCAATAGGGCTTATTAGATTAAGAAACGAGGTATAAAGCCAAGACCAAGACGCAGAAAGCATATAAGCAAATATTATCGAACCAAGAAGAACCAATATAAAAAGAGTAGCTATATTCTCCGCTCTAAGAGAGTTAACATCAACACTAATGATGTAGTAAGCCATACCATAAAGTATCATAATAGCCAAAATGAACATGTACATAAAGTTTGGTATTATATCATGAATGTTTGACTCTTTATACGATATCATCTCTAACCTATACTCTAGAAGCTTGAGGTATGCAGCAATCACACCTATAAATATAGAAGCAGCAAGATGCCCCAAAAAGGAAACCAAATTAAAAGGTATAACATTCAGAAAGTACAACGAAAAATATATTATAGCAAAAAGTATAAGTGTAGCAAGTACACTAGCCGTTATTCTCAAAACACCATGCGAAAACAGTGTCAAAAACCTCTCCTTATCCCTAAAAGTCAAATTATACACAGAAGCTTTCATATCCTACCTCCATCTAAAACTCTAAACAAATTATCAAGAAATATCAAACATTTTTCAATAATTTTACAAATTACTTTTATAAATTACATTCCGAAATTATTCAGAACTTTGGTAAATTAACTTTGAGGTGGTATGTAAACACTCTTATGCCAAAAATCACAAATATTGAAATCCACACGGAAATACCAGTAGGCAAAAGATTGTTCCTTTCCAAAATTAAAAATAGTGCAACTCCGGCTATACTAGCAGTCGCATAAACCTCTTTCTCAAGAACAAAAGGTACCTCTCTCACAAGAATATCCCTTATTATTCCCCCACCTATTCCCGTAATAAGCCCAGAAATCAAAACCCCAACATCAGGTATTGAACTCTCAATTGCTTTTATACTCCCTATTACACTGAAAGTACCCAACCCCAGAGCATCAAGATAAACTAATATTTGTTGATACCTCTTAACCTCATTTCTAATGAATATAACTAAAAGCATTCCCAAAAGTATAGCTATCGAGTAGTTCACATCAAAAAAATAAAAAGGTCTACTACCAAGTATTACATCTCTTATTGTACCACCGCCTACGGCGGTGATAAAACTAAGAACAAAAATCCCAAAAAGATCCAATCTCTTTTCAAGAGCCCTTATTGCTCCAGTAGAAGCAAATACAAAAGTTCCAAGAAGGTCTAAAATATAAATCAAACTCATACCCTATGCCTATTAAGATACGACCACTTGATGTAAGCATTAACAAAAATATCAATTTCCCCATCAAGAACAGATTGAACATCTGAAGTTTCAACATTAGTTCTATGATCTTTCACAGAATTATACGGGTGCAGAACATAACTTCTTATCTGATTACCCCAGGAAATATCCTTCTTCTCACCTGAAATTTCTTCTATTTTCTTAAGCCTCTCCTTTTCCCTTAGCTCGTAAAGCTTAGACTTGAGTATTTTCATAGCTATTTCTCTATTCTGTATCTGAGACCTTTCATTCTGTATTGAAACGACGATACCCGTAGGTATATGAGTAATTCTCACTGCTGACTCCACTTTATTAACATGCTGCCCACCTTTACCACTAGCTCTAAAAACCTCAACCTTTATTTCTGAAGGATCTATACTTATATCTGCACTAGCTGGAATCTCCGGCATAACATGAACAGCACAAAAAGAAGTATGCCTTCTTTTTGAGGCATCAAACGGTGAAATCCTAACTAACCTATGTATACCCGTTTCAGACTTCAAGTACCCAAAAGCGAACTCCCCCTGAACATATAAAGTCACGTCCTTTATCCCTGCTTCTTCACCAGGTAAGAAATCTACAACCTCATATTTAAACCCTTTCCTTTCAAAAAACCTCGTATACATCCTAAAAAGCATTGCAGCCCAATCACAAGATTCCGTTCCACCAGCCCCAGGATGAATGTTCATAAAACAATTACCTCTGTCAACCTCACTGTCAAAAAACCTTTCTATCTCATATTGCGAAATGGTATATTCCAACTTTTCAATCTCCTTAAGAACCTCATTAATCATTCCATCTTCTCCCAACTCCTCAACTTCAGTAGCTAAAAGAAGAAGACTCTCAACTTTATTTTTAATGCTATTCCACCTTTCAACCTCTTTCTTCAACCTAGATTGCTCAATAAGTAAGCTAGAAGCCTTATCAACATCATTCCTAGAATAAGCCTCGGATACCAAAGCCTCTAGCTCCTTAATTTTCTCTTCCTTGGAAGGAATAGAAAAAACCAAAAAACTCTCATCAACCCTCTTCTTAAGTTCTATTAACCTATCCCTAAGCGCTCCCATGACAAAGAATTATAATTGATTAACCACACATTTTTTAACTTACTGGGATGTTATCCCAACATTAAAAAAGGCCAAGTCTCTCAACCCAATCATCACCTAATAAACCTCAAATTCATAAGAAATTCTCTCAATTTTCACCGCTTTGCCTGTTTTTGTATCAATATCTACTATTATTCCATTCATTTGGAAGTTTCCTTCTTCCGAAGGAGATAACCTCTCAGGTAGCCCCAAAAGAAACCTCTTAAGAGACCTTTCAACCTCATCACCTATAACCGATTTCGTAAATCCACACATCCCTATATCCGTTATATAACCTGTACCATTCGGTAGAATCTTTTCATCAGCTGTCTGAACATGGGTATGAGTACCAAACACTAAGCTAACTCTACCATCCAAAAACCAACCCATTGCTACCTTCTCAGCTGTAGCCTCAGCGTGGAAATCAATTATCACTATTTTCACATCCTCAGGCAAGTTATTTATCTCCTGTTGAATTAAAAAAAAAGGTGAAATAAACGGTGCATCCATGAAGGTTGAGCCTATAAGATTCATCACACAAACTTTTATTCCCTTAACTTCAACTATCACCTTTCCCTTACCAGGCAAAGAAGGAATATAATTAATGGGTCTTATGAGCCTATCAACCTTATCAATGAATTCAAAAACCTCTTTGTTCTTCCATATATGATTACCCGATGTGATAACATCGACACCTGCACTAATCAGGTCTTCGTAATTTTTCCTAGACATACCTAAGCTGTTATAAGAAGCATTCTCCCCATTGGCTATAACGAAATCTATCATCTTAGCTTTTTTTATTGTGCTCAAATTCTGTTTTATACCTTCTATACTCTTATGTCCTATTATATCGCCTAGAGCAAGCACTCGTATGATGTCTGACATGTTCTACCTTTTTGATTTCTTAGACTTCATTCTCTGTAGCTGGAATATAACCTCTCTGTCTCTATCTTCAAGCGAATCAACTATGAACTTTATATCTTCCAAAAGCCCAGGTATTATTATGTTGTCCAGTGAATTAACCCTCCTTTGAGTTTTCTTCAAATCCTTTATTAAGTTCCACATTATAGCCTCTTTCTCTATAACCTCTACCATTTTCTTCACAAACTTCTCAAATTTTAGCATAAGCTCATTCATCTTGTAAGATGAAAAGAACACCGAAGGGTCAATATTCGCTTTAACATCAACCTTAAGATTCTTTATAGTTGGCACAACCACACCAATTATGTTTTTTGGTAAAATGTCAAATTCTATTTCTTTTACATTTGCGGACTTCAGCTCATTCAATATTATATCCTCACCTAGGAATAACTTTATATACAGAAAATCCCGATATATTTCCTTCACCAATTCATCAAATTCAGCTCTAACCTGCTTTAGCTCCTTCAATACTGTGAGTATATTAGCAAGGAGAACTTCTTTCTTCTCTTCCAAAAGATTCTTACCATCCCTAGCAAGACTAAGGAACTCTTTAGTATTTATTAGGTTTAACTTTGTAGGTGCTATGTTTGGCATTTTTGCCTCCGAACTGAATTTTGAAATTCAATTAATACCTAAATCAATTTAAAGTTTACTTAGAGTATAGAGAGGCACAGCCTCTCTACAAATCAGTCCATCCTGTTAAATTTGATAAAATCATACCTGAATTTTCACAATGATGAAATGTATAAATTTTCAACCATAGAAAAAATCGTTGGGGCTCTTATAGTCTTCACAATAATCTTACTCATATTGCTACTACTCTTCATAGGTAGAGCTAATGAATGGTTTAGACCTATGGTACAGTATTACACAATACTAAATAATGCATCGGGGGTATCCAAGGGAGCCAAAATTACATACAAAGGAATAACAATAGGCAAGATTTCTAAAGTTGAGCTTCTACCCGATGAAACATTTAAAGTTCATATCTACATATATAGAGAATTCACCAACAAAATAAAGAGTGACTCTTTATTTGTAGCAAAATCACCTTTGTTCGGCGGCAAATCATTTGAAATCGTACCAGGTTCTGTAGAAGGGGACTTCGTAATGCCGGGAGAAATTATATATTCTCTAGATACATACGAAGGTAAGGTACTAGCAAAATTGAAAGGATACTATAGTTCCGATGAAGATATATCCAAAATCGTAAACAATGTTTCCACTATAACAGCGATGATAATAAACTATCTCTCAGAAGGTGGCGAACTCAGTAGCATACTAAAAAACATAAACAACCTTCTTCTAACTGCTAACGAAACAATATACGACTTAAAGTCATCAACCTTACCCAAGGTTGACAACCTCGTTGATAAAAGAATAGGAGAACTTATTGACACATTAATCGTTAGCTTGAACAAATTAAAAACATTGTTAGAAAGCGAAAGCATTTCAAAAAGTCTCAACAACACCGAGAAGATAACAAAAGACATATCTGTTCTTTCAGAAGAACTCAAAAACAACAAAGATAATATCTCATCATTAATTAAAAATCTAGAGAAGATAACAAAAAACCTAGGGGAAATAACCGAAAACCTCAAAAAGATTGTGAAATAATATCATATTTATTTCTTATACCCATACTTATTGAAGTATGCTTCTATTACCCTGGCGGCAACAGGACCAGCAAAAGCTGAACCTGCACCAACATTTTCAACAACAACAGCTACAACTATAGCATCATTAGGATCAACTCCATCAGTAGGAGCAAAAGCCAAAAACACCGAGTGCGGTTTACCGTGAGGATTCTCTGCTGTTCCAGTCTTACATGCAATAGGGTACTTAGTTATATATTTTAGGCCCGAAGCAGTTCCTCTTTCAAAAACCTCCTTCATTCCTTCCTTCATGATTTTCCAAATTTCCTTAGGTAAATCAAACTTTCTAAGAACTTCAGGCTTAACTTTCTCTAAAACTTCCTTACCATCATAAGAAAGTATCTCTTTGACTATATGAGGTTTGTATGCAATACCTTCATTGTATATGATCGAACCTAAAACAGCAAGTTGTAAAGGTGTCAATAGCCAATCTCCCTGACCTATTGCCATGTTCGCCATATCACCACTAAGTATATCTCTTCTGTACTTTTTCCTATGCAAATCTTCTGAAATTCTAAGTCCTATCTTCTCATTAGGCAAATCTATAAATGTCCTTTCACCAATTCCGAAATTTTTAGCCATTTCTATCAGTTCATTCGGTTCAAGTGACAATCCGATTTTGTAAAAGTAAACATCGCAAGAAACCCTGATAGCATCAATTATATTCCTCACATTTCCATGAACTGCCCAGTCATTAAACACTCTCTTACCTATTCTCAAGGCACCAGTACAGTATTCTGACCTTTCAGGTACCCACTTATTGTAATAAAGTGCTGCCGCAGTAGTAACTAGCTTAAATGTAGAACCTGGCTGATATGTACCTTGAATAGCCCTATTAAATAGCGGGAACTTCTCATCTGTAGATAGTTCCAAAAAATAAGAAGCATCACCTCTAGAAAGCCTATTAGGATCATACGACGGTGTAGAAACAAGAGCTACTATTTCACCAGTAGCAGGCTTCATCACAACTAACGAACCTCTGTAAGGCTTAAGAAGCTCATAAGCTAATTTTTGTATATCCGCATCTATCGATAACCTCAACGACTTACCCTCAATAGGCAAAGAAACAATTTCACTGCCAACAATATTATTCTTAGCATCTATGTACCTAAACAGTACCCCATCTATTCCCCTCAAAACCTTATCGTAAACTCTCTCTATACCGTCCTTGCCAAGATAACTACTAGTATTATAAATTCTTCTTTCTTCATCAGAAAGAACCTTAAACTCACTCTGAGATATAGGACCCAAGTAACCTATCAAGTGAGCTGTCTCATACGGGAACTTAACAGTTCTTAGAGATATTGTATCAACAAAAACCCCCGGGAAATCCTCACTCCTCTCCATTATATTCACTGCTTGCTCCTTGGTTATCTCTGATATAAATATTGGACCATAAATATCCCACTTTCTACGCTCTATAGCCGCCAAAACAAATTTAATGTCCTTGCCTATAACACCAGCTAACTTAGACAAAGTCACAAGTCTAAGTGTATCATTCTGAGGTAAATACTTCTGTATCACAAAAACGCCAATAGTATCCTCACTATATGCCAAAGGCACCCGATTAACATCTAGAATCATCCCCCTTTCCGCAGGAATCGGCAACTGTTGAGCCATGTTTATCATTGCTAACTTAACAAACTTATCTCTACTAAGTATCTGCATATCAACTATTCTAAGAATCACAAGAGAAAAGAAAGATATTACTATCCCTAAAAAGATGTAAATTCTTACCTTGTTTATACTAAAATTAAATTCAACACTCCTGAAATCTCTCATACTATAGCTCCAATAACATCAATCCAGTAATCAAAACCAACATTTCTAAGAGTTTCAATAATTTTATCAACATTTTTCTTATCCGAAACTACAATCATTCCAACACCCATATTAAAAACTCTGAAAGCCTCTTCCTTAGAAACATCTCCCTCTTTTATGATAAAATTCATAAACTCGGGCGTTTTTATCCTCTCGTAATAAAGAGAAACAGTTCCCTGTGATACAACCCTAACAGTGTTCTCAACAATACCGCCACCAGTAACATGAACAAAACCTTTCGCTAAACCATTCTCAACAAGTGGATAAAGATGTTTACAGTATATTCTCGTAGGCTCCAAAAGTAACTCTATCAATGACCTACCAAATCCATAATCCTTTGTAACATCTAAATTCTTACTCTCTATCACTTTTCTTATTAGAGAATAGCCATTACTATGGAAACCACTTGACTCAAGCCCAATAAGCACATCTCCGGGAACTATTTCCTTAGGCAATGAATTTTTCTTACTACCAAATCCTATTGCTGTACCACTCAAATCAAACTCGTCATCTTTATAAAGCCCCGGCATCTCAGCTGTCTCACCCCCCACCAAAGCAACACCTGCAATTTTACATCCCTCTATTATGCCTTTAAGAACTCTTTTATAAATGTCATCAATCAACTTACCGCAAGCATAATAATCAACAAACGCCACAGGCTTAGCACCAGTACACACAACATCATCAACATTCATTGCAACAAGGTCTATACCAATCCCATCAATCATGTCGTACCTTTTCGCCAAAAGCAATTTTGTTCCGACACCGTCAGTTGAAATAGAAACCACCGGCTCGTCAAACTCTCTCAGGTCAAAACTTATCAAAGCACCAAATCCACCAACCCCACTCAAAACGTACTTGTTGTATGTTTTAGATATTTCTTTTTTTAAATCAGATATCAGAATATTAGCCTTATCAATATCAACACCTGCTGATTTATAATCAAACCCCATAAACCTACCCTCTGAACAAAATAAACACAATGAACCTTTTGTAAACAACCCAAAGTAAATAAATCAAAACCAACAAAAAAACTAACTTACTCTTCAACATAAAGAAAACAATAACAACAAAAAAGAGAATAATAGTTAGGTCTTTAACCCAATAAACATTCAAAACTCCCGAAACACTAATCACCAAACTATCAATAAAAGAATGAAACCTCGAGTAAATATACTTATCGTACAAACCAGAAATAAAATCATAAGCCAAAAGGAAAAACTTGTGCAAAAAGTTCAAGGCTCCTCTAGCCGAATTATTCGGCTTTATACTCCACCTATTCCTAGCATAAGTCAATGTGAAATACTGCATCCTACCATCATTCAATAACTCAAGTGAAAGCATCACTTTACCTGGCAAAAAGCATTTACCTAGCTTAGTGAATCTAAAAATTGTTTTATCGGTTATGTTAATTTCAGATAAAATCAAAGAAAGGCTCTCAACTTGGAATTCTGTAGGTATTAAAGAAAGTTTCCTGTAAACATAGAAAGCAAAGATAGAATACACGAATCTTTTGTCTCTGAAAGAAAACGTAATCCCATCTTCCGAAATCCAAATCGTAAGTTCAACAGGCAAAGAAGAAGTAGAGCTAACCCTCAATTCACTTTTAGCTCTTACCTCCTTGATAGCACTCTGAACTTTAGTACTTAGCTTTGAAGAAAGAGATTGATAACTCTCAGAACAAAGAAGTATCTTTCCCCTCTTGACCGTATCTTTAGCAATCAAGCTAACAGCACTTCCCGGAAGCAGGCATGTATTCTTATCCAACTTCTTATACTCAACTCCCAAAAAGTCAAACCAATTAGTATTGGCAGATTCGTAATCAATTAAAACAAAAGATTTAAAGTCATCGCTCTTCGTCAAAGATAAAAGAATACTAAGAGAAAAAAGGTCAAGAGGCATCTTAACAAGGTATTCACCTTCTACTTTTTCCACCAGAACCATAGAAGATAAATTATAAAATCTCCAGAACGGTGCTTAAAAATTAAAATTTCTAAAGAGAGGCTCATGCCTCTCTTTCAAAGAGGCTAATGCCTCTCTTTAATATGATAAACAAAAAGTGTGCTTAAAGCACCAGTGCTTAAAGCACAAGTGCTTAAAGCACAAGTGCTCAAAGCACCTATTTTTTAGTTCCTGTTTTCTGTTTCTCCTTTTCACTTGGTGTTGGAGTAGAATCAGTACTCTGAGTAGTGGTGCTTGGAGCACTAGTGCTTGGAGCACTAGTGGTTGAAGTAGTACTCGTAGTAGTACTACTCTGAGTATTAGTATTTGTAGAAGGAACATTCAGTTCTTTCATCTGCTTCTTTCTCTTCTCAAGCTCTTCCATGAATTGTAGCTCTCTTATCTTCTCTTCAGTGTAAGCAAAGGCACTTCTAGGAAGCCTAAACCTATAGACAAGGCTAAAGCTATGAGACAAGTCCCCCATTGCAGCGAAGAAATTAGGCATCAAGCTAACAGAATAATCAATATTCACTTCGTGTTCGTCCATAAATACATACGAGAAGCTCAATCCTAAACTAATTCTTGAGAACTGATTCAAGCCAAATTCATATCCACTTCTTAACCCAATAATACGATTGAAAAACCAAGTTTCAGCACCAAGGTGATATGTAAGGTCAAGTTCTCTATTGTCTCCTGGCTCTCTCTCTGTCTGCGTGACACCACCACCTACCATAACATCTTCAAAAACCCCGAAGAAACTACCAACAAGCCAGTTCGCACCAAACTTTATTTTTCTAGGCAATGTTGAAACATTGCCTTCTATTATTGCAGTATTAGGTTTTATCAGGTTTTGTATAGCAAAACCCAACCTTATGGTATAACTGAAGTCATAGGTTACACCAACATCAAGCCCAAAACCCCAAGCGGTAAGTTTATCACCAAGATAAGGATTAACTTGCGTATCAGGATTAGGTATAAGCCCAAGATTGTACAAATTAAACTTAACTCCTGCCGAAATCCTAGCACCTTTTGAAATATAATCATCCAAGTTCTTTGCATAAGCAAAGCTTATAACTTGTTCGTAGTATAAATCAAGAACATTAAACCTATTGTACGAAAACCCTATAGCCCCCTCTCTAAAGAAGAAAGGTACATTCCCTCCCATTATCACACCAGCTAAGTAATCAATTCCTGCGTAACCTCTATTACAGAAAGGTATAACACCGTAAAAACTGAACATATTCATCATACCTTCATCGACATACCCAAACGGCAACCCAAAATTCACCCTAGACTCAATATTTTTAGTATTAGCCATAAGAGCTGGGTTGTACTCCATACCATTAACACCGTCAAAGATACCGAACATCGCATTGCCCATTCCACGAACCCTAACACTCGTACCATTATCTAAAAACTCAAATGCTCCATAAGAGAAACTAAAACCTAGCAAAACCAACACCACAACAAAAACCAACTTCCTCATAAATTCCTCCCTTCTATAAAAATAAAACCAGGGGAAAACTCCCCTTACTTAACAAGCACCACAGTACCCCTGTACTGTATCTTTCCATCAACAACAACAGCAAACACATAAACACCATTCCTTACATAAACACCATCGTAATCTTTACCATCCCAATAAACTTCACCCTGTCCATAACTGCCATCACCCTCAAGCACTCTCATAAGCTGTCCTCTCATATCGTATATTCTCACATAATACTTATCATAAGGCTTATCAAGATCAAATGTTATCTTAAGCATTCCATACTTGTAGTCAATGCTACTACCATTATAAACAGGTGTGAACGGATTCGGTGACATCCTGACATTCCTAACAACACCTTCTTTCTTTATATCACCATCACCCATTATAGCATACACTCTGTGTAGATACCTCGTCTTTATATAGATGAAGTTATTTTGCTTATCAACCTTGCCACCAATCCTTACCCATTCCTTAGTTGTATCTTTCCAGTACCAAATTGATATATTATCCTCACTCCACCCTTGAGATGCTAAGTAACTCTCGTCATAGTAAAATCTAAGTATTACATCACTCTTCAACGGATTCTCAAATATATCCTGCCCTGGAACAGTCTTCATTATAAGTTCATACACTTTCATAGAACTGATAGAATTGAATTTACCAACACCTTTGGTGTTGTTAACACCTGCTTGTTCATCACCTGTAGCATTCCTGACAATTATGTCCACAGAGAAATCGTTAAGCAATGAACCTGGTGGCACTATTAACGCCGTCCTACCATCATCAAGAGAAATAGCACTCTGCTCTTCTCTAGCCTCAGTACTAAACGGCGCATTGCTCAGCACCACCATATCTAAGTTTGTTATCTTATTAGGAACAACACTGACATTCTTGATAACAAATTTCCTATATTTCGTACTCGTTATAAGTATATCGTAAGTACCCGGTGGCACAAAATCCAATCTATACGAACCAATATCAACATAAGAGATATTAGTCACAAGAGTAAGCGATGACATAATGTTATTAGACTTAACATTGTCAATAACAACATTCTCAGTACCTGGATACACCACCTTCACACTGATATCGGGCGAATACGGCTTCACCAACCCCAAAACTCTACCAAAATTAGCATACAAAATCTTAAAGTCAACAGTTTCACCAACCGGCACTTTAGCAGCTTCATAATCCTCAGCACCATCGTAGAATATGGAAGTCGAAAGGTTATTAGTTATGTTCGTAGAAGCGTTATACAGCACTCTAATGATTATGTAATCAGCTCTTCTAGTAGGTAAGTTAAGGTCAAGGATTATGTTACTGCTGTTCGTAACCCAACTAATTAGAGTATAGTTTGACAAAGATATACTAGTGACTATGTAATTGCTTGAATCATAATTGATTCTAACCTTCCTTATAGGATATGAATAAGAGTTATTCATTAGCCTCATAACTATCGTATGGTTGGTATCTATAGTGTAAGCAACATCACTATCCTTAACAATGTAAACCTCAGAAGCTTCCTGAGGATAATCAAACAACAAATCAAGAGTACCATCAGCTGGCGGGTCTATAGACTGCAACTCCCCATAACCATTGTCGTAATAGACATACAACCTCTTCAAAACCTTAGTAGGATAATTCTGTTCGAATGTTACCGAAAGTTCATCAACACCCAATGATGGTATACCATCATTAGTATAGTGTATGAAGAGAACATTATTACTGTTACTTATCACATTTCCACCAAGGGTGGTAGAGTTAGAAATGAAGTTAGTTATCTCAACAGGGAATACAACCTTAACAAACCTAATGTTGTTGAAATCTCCTCCTGTATTTGTAAAGTACATCCTCACAGTGTTAGTTGCTGTAACTCCTGACTGTACGGATATATACACATACTTTGTTATCAAGCTAGCATATCCTTGAGCCTTAGGCATCCTAATATTTATGTTGGTACCACCAAACCCAATACTAGCAGGTACAAATCCTATACCCTCACTCACATAGAAAGAGAGCCCTACATTAGTATTACCAAACTCAAATGTATCAACAGCCCCAAAGACAATAGTATCACCATCTCCCTTAACTACTCCATCAGTATACCAAACATATATATTCGTACCGTTACTCACAGAGATAGTAGCAGGTTTAGTATTGCTAACCCAAGCCACATTCGTAAATGGCCATGGCAACCTAATCATGAAACCTTTTACAGATATACTGCCAGCAGTGTCATTATTAATCCTCACAGCTATAACATTTGTCTTCTTCAATGTATCTATCTCATTTGTAAGATTCTCAGCATTCGGTACACTTACAAAAGATAATTTCAAAGACTGTGGTGAGGACTCAAAAATAACACCATTCGTAATAGCGTTAGAAGCACTACCAGAGAATACAGCACTACTACCTACACTGTTAGTATTTGAAAGCGAAAGAGTAACGGTATCTACAGCCCCAACAACAAAGTTAGAATACATAAGAGTAAGTACCCCAGAAGAATACGTTATATTCGTAGCCAAAGCACTGCTAGCCTTCGAAGCACTGAAACCAATCTGCAAGCTAGAAGGAATATTTACACTCACAGATTTAACTATATTGTCTCCACTACCACCATTTGAAAGTATTAGATTGATAGAAGGATTAGGATTAGAATAATAAACTTCATTGTACTCTAACTTAGCATAAACATACGGTGGGGAATCCAAAAATCTAACCAAGTTAGTACCACCACTTACCCTACCATTTACGATCTGTCCTAATGAAGTATTAAACATAGCTTTAGCGTAGAAGTAAACATTTGTTTCACCATATAACCAATTATCTTTAGCTACAATAGTTATAATATCGTTAGTACCTGGCGGCAATTCTTTACCAGTATAATCAATAACTATCCTGTCACTCACAATTGAAATCGTAGGATTGGTGTAAGTTGTAGAAATACTCATAGTATTTGTAACCAAAATAGAAGGATAAATTATCTCCAATCTCTCTAGGTTATTACCAGCGTTACCAATGTTATCAACAAACACTTTGTATGTAACGAAATCATTGACAAACGACGGTACATCGTTTGGCTCTACCCTGTAAGTTATCCCATAAGGCGGCACAACAACATTATACTTCAAGTCATCTGCTACCTTCTCAGTAGCATTGGTATAATAAATATTGCTAGGATAGTTAGCAACTCTAACAGTTATATTCGTAACGTAACCTGGCAAA
>JAPYWX010000164.1 GCA_028276145.1 Spirochaetota bacterium | reverse complement strand
TTCACCCAAAATAGCACCAACGAAGAAAAGTAAAGATTTAGATAGTATTATTTCTCCTTTATCCTTAGACCTAGACGCAAAAGACAGTGCCTTTCTGGCAGTATCAACTGTAAGATTCCATCTAGATTGAGTTATTGCATAAACATAAGCAAGAAGCCTATTATACTTTGCAAGTAATAAAGCGTCCCCCTTCTCCTTAAGCTCCTCCAAAACAAAGTTAATGTAATCTATAGCGTCCTCATTTCTATTCACACCTAGATAGGAATATACGACCTTCTCAACATCACTAACATTGAAACTCATTTTAGAATACCTCATCTGGTCCAATAAATAAGCACAAACTTCCCATAACATCCATTTGTAAGAGTCCAAAAACAGTTCTTCAAAACTTAAATTACTTTCTCCTCTCATAACTTTTCTTTCAGGGTAAAACAAATTAAGTAGCTTAACTCTACCTTCATCAAAAGCGATAGAATTCTGAAATATCTTGGCATCGTTCAAAGCATCAAGCACAACAAAATTAAAACTTCTTTCAACATCCAAAGAAAAATTGATAAATTTTTCTAGTCCTATTGAAACTTCTTTGTTAGTCAAAACAATGACAAAATACTTTATTCCCTTCTTCCTAGCAATATAATCAAGGATAGCTATAATCGAGTAAAAGAACTCATTCCTAACAACATGAAACTCATTATCCTCAAAGTACTCTTTAAACATTAGGTCTATACCTACATCCTCACCTTTTAGTAATTTGAATGTATAATTTTCAATATCAGCGCTTACGAGCCACCCCTCTAAAGCTTTACTTAATTCATCAGGATTAAAAGATTCAAAGATAAAATCAGACAGAGGGCTCAGTGCCTTCCCTCTCTGATAAAGCAAAACATAATCACTAATTTTTCTTTCAATTTCCTCAATAGCAAGCTCAACATTATTTGTCTTAACCAGCCAGTCAACTTCCATAACAAAAAAACCAACTTCTAAACAGAAATATTTTAAACAATCTAAATCACCTTGTTGGAAATTAAACAGATTCTAACTGTTCATTTCATTGAAAAGGTAGCATTTAGTATTATTTAGCACATTGCTATTAGTAGCCCCGCACACCCCTTTTTGACGTTGGGATTCTCCCCGTCCCAACACCCTGTATCTTCTTTATTGAAAAGTGCTATTAAGCACCTCATTAAGAAAGTGCTAATAAGCACCCCATCCACCCCTTTTTAATGTTGGGATACTTCGTATCCCAACATCTTGTATCTTTTTTATTGAAGAGTGCTATGAAGCACAAGGTGCTATTAAGCACAACGTGCTATGAAGCACCTATTAGGGCTTATATTATTTGAACTCCAATGTCTTTGACACCTTTCAAAAACCTTGAGATATTACAAAACTCTTTTTCCCCAAACTTACCAATCCTATACCTATGGTAAGACAAGAACAACCTTCTTTTAGCTCTCGTTATTCCTACATAAAAAAGCCTTCTTTCCTCATCCAAAAGGTTAGCCTTATGAATATTCCTTACATGAGGTATTATACCATCAACAACCCCAAATATGAATACAACAGGAAACTCCAAACCTTTCGACACATGAAGACTCATAATAGACACATGGTCTCCATTGTCACCTATATTGTCAGAATCTCTCTTTAGCACCGCATTATTTAAGAAATCAATAACAACATCTGTATACTTTCCATTTCTCTCAAAATCCGCTATAGTTCTTATTAACTCCTCAACATTCTCAACCCTATCGTAATAATCTCCTTCAAGGGTCTCAAGGTAATCGTAATAATTTATTTCATCTATCATTTTTTCTACTCTTTCCGATAAACTAACAGAATCATCCTTTAAAATCTCTATTGCTTTGACAAACTCATTAGCTGCCTTCGGTAACTCTCCTTTATTCAACATTTCCTTAACTGTCAAAAAGTAGTCCATTCCGTAACTAGACGCCTTATCAAGTATCTTTTTCAATGTAGCTTCACCAATGCCTCTCCTTGGCACATTAATAATTCTAGCAAAGCTAACAAAGTCATAAGGATTAATAGAAAACTTCAAGTAAGCAAGTATATCTTTGACCTCAATTCTTTCAAAAAACCCTACACCTGAATATACGACATAAGGTATATTCATCCTAATGAACTTCTCTTCAAGCACTCTGGAAAGGTAGTTAACTCTGTACAAAACTGCTATATCCTTGTAAGAATATTCTCCCTTTTGAACGAGTTCTCTTATTATGCTTGCAACGGTATACGCTTCACCATCCTGGTACTGTGCTTCAATAATAACAGGTGAGGTTCCACGAATACCCGTACCTTTTATGAGCTTACCATCCCTCCTAAACAACATGTTTTGAGCAACAAAGTTTGACAACCTTATTATCTCCTCGGTTGACCTATAGTTCGTCCTAAGTATAACGACTTTACAATCCTTAAAGTCCCTATCAAAATTCCTTATGTTCTCAACGCTTGCACCGCGCCAGCCATATATTGACTGGTCATCGTCCCCAACAACACAAATGTTTCTGCTATCATTCAATATGAGTTTTATAAATTCATACTGCACCTTGTCAGTATCCTGAAACTCATCAATCATTATGTACTTCCAACGACTTTTGTAAAACTCCCTAAGCCGCTCATTCTTAAGTAACTCCTCGTAAGGTAACCTTACTAAATCTCCAAAGTCAACAGCATTATTATCTCTCAAGGCTCTTTTGTAAATCTTATAAAACTCAATTACTTCTTCCTTTAGCCCAGCTTCTTCAAACCTGAGAGTTCTATCAAGTAGCGATATATAATCTGCCAAAAGTTCTGGAGAGTACAACCCCAAATTATATTCCTTTAGCAATTCCTTTATAAGCTTAACCTGATCATCACTGTCATAAACAACAAAATTAGCTCCTAACCCAAACAATTCGTAGTTTTCCCTTATTATAGAAAGTCCAAAAGAATGGAATGTTTTTATCCACCATGTACCAACATTTACGTCACCGACCAACGGAAGTATCCTATTCCTCATCTCTTCAGCTGCTTTGTTAGTAAAAGTAACACAAAGAATTTCATCTACTGATGATTTGCCGGATAGAACTATGTAGGCAAACCTATACGTTATTACTCTTGTTTTACCTGAGCCGGGGCCAGCTACAACAAGCAATGGCCCCTCAGTAGTAGTAACTGCTTCCCTCTGATCT
>JAPYWX010000163.1 GCA_028276145.1 Spirochaetota bacterium | reverse complement strand
TTTTGGACTGGATTTGAGGAAAACGATTTTAGGGAAATTGCAAGTTAGGTATGTTTATGTTTACGATGTAAGTGTTCAAATTCCTGTTAGATCTGATAGTCAAATTTCAAATGAAGTTGATTATGAAGCTTTGGTAGCTAAGTTTCTTAATTACTCTGATAATTTAGTTTTTGATATCAGAAATTTAAAGTTAAGCTATGTTAATATCAGTGATGGGGTGACTAACGATTTATCTTTTAAGAAGCTTAATATTAAGGTTTTGAATGGTGATGTTGTTCTTTTTGATATATTTTCATCTCTTGGTTTTTCTCTGAAGAATTCAGATTCTTTAGCTAAAGCGGATTTGTTAGTTACGGGTATAGGTAAGTTTGTAGATGGAAAGCTTTCTAAAATAAGCGGGAAAGTATTATTTGAGAATCTGGAAGTTTTTGGGGTTAAATTTAGAGATATTTCTATTGCTTTTTTTGGTTCTAGCCAGAGAATTGTAGGTACGGGGCTTAGTGACTACTATCAGATAGACTTTGAGTTTTTAAGAGATGGTACTTTTAGGTTAAATGCCAACATTTCGGGTTTAATTGAGAGTAATACTTTGATAACTAATACTTTTTATCCCATTTACAAGAATACTGAGTTAGGTTCTGTGATAAATGATATCCTCAAGGATTCTACTTTGAAAGTAGTCATAAGTAATAGTGGTTTTACTGATTTTGAGTTAAAATCAAGTAATACTTATGTTGTCTATAGGAATTTTAATAACGGTGAAACTTTAATTTTCGTATATACAAATTCCATTAGGAATTTGAGAATTCGAAAAATTGATGATACTTTTGTTGTTTCAGGTTATAAGCTAAAGGCGTTTAATAACAATGTTACATTTTCAGCGTATCTGAAGTTTGGGAGTGGTAACATTAAATTGAGTAGAGGGGATTTGTATGTAAACGGTGTTTACTTTGGTTTTCTGCGTGGCATAGATGTTTTTACTAATCGTATAGTCGTTAGCAATAATTATCTCAGTGGTACATTGGATTTTGCTAATCTTACGGGTAGTTTTAGATTAAGAGATATTTTTGTGGTTTCGCTGCTGAGGATTTTTAATGTTAATTTACCGTTTTCTCTTGATGGTTTTGTGGACCTTAAAGTTTTTAGTAATTATGTATCTATTAATCTTGATTTCAGCTCTTTAGCTGGTAATGTGGTGATTAAATCAAATGAGATAGAAGTTAATAATTTTAACTTTGTGCCCTATGGCTTAGTGTTGGACGGTAAAGGTAGAATTACAAACGGAGGGTTTGCCTTTGAGTTGTTGGCAAAGTTGAAAAGCAATGATAGAGTGGAAACTATTCCAGTCAATTTAAGTTTGGTTAGCAATAAGTTAAGGATACTAGGTAAGGACAAAATATTTGTAGATGGTGATATTGAGAAAGAAATATTTGATGTGAGTTTGTATAACCTTTCTTTTGGAGGGGTTGAAGTAAGAAGTTTGAGTTTTGTTTCGTCTCTTAAGGATGGGAAAATTAAGGGTAAGGTTGATATGTCATTTCAAGGTTTTAACTTCAAAAGTAGTATTGGTGGTAAATTAGATGATATAAAGTTGGATGGGTACCTTTACTCAGAGAGTAAGAGTTTAAAGGTTTCAGGGGGGATTTCTCTTAGTGGTTCGGAAATTTTGGGTGATTTTAAGGTTGATAATTCTACTTTTGTTGTTTCTTTGGGGAAGGATAGCAAGGTTTCAGTTAACGCTCAAATTAATAGGTTGTATGTTCCTAACTTGCTTGGAATACCTACTAAGACAATATCGGGTAGTGTCTTTTTGGTGCTTTCTTTGACTAAAACAAATGTTATTGATTCAATAGTTTATGCTAGGGGGTATTTGGTTTCTTACTTGAATGGGTTATTTTATAAATCTGATTTTTCCTTTTCGGTTGACGATACTAAAGTGAGCGTTTTTGGTAACTTATACAATTACTTTAATGTGGTAAATGTAAAACTGAATTTGCCAAAGGTTAGTGGTGATGTTGTATTTTTAGCGCAGATTTTTCCTAGACTTAAGGTGAAAAGGCAGTTCACTAATTATATAGGTTTTAATGGAGTCTTGAATAATGGTGAATTGAGTGGTAAGTTATTTACTAGGATAATTGACTTTTCGGGGCTTAATGAGGTCTGGGATAGAAATTTGAGATGGGTTGGCAAGAGCATAGAGCTTTTTGGTGACGGTGATGGGCTTAATGTTTCTTTCTCAGGTGATACTCTGAATTTGTATTATGTGCGTGGTGGGAATGTTATTTACTCGGCTAGCGGAGTTAAAAACAAGGATTCTGGGGATTTTGAAGTTAGGTTGCAAGGGGTGATACCTCTTGAGTTCCTTTTGATTCCAGATTTTATAACGAAGGTTAAAGGATTGAGGCTTGTTTTGAATGATTTCAGAATTATCATTTCTGATAAAAACGATTTTAATGTTTTTGGTAAAGCTAAGGTTTTGGGTGATTCTCTAAAAATAGGGCTTTCAAAGGATGAATTTAGAGATATTAGTGGTAGTGTTGTAGCTAGTGGTAAAGATATAGGATTTGATAATTTATCAATTAAGAGTGGTTCAAGTACAGTGTATTTGTTAGGAGTTTTGAACATAAATAATATTTCTAACCCATTTTTGAATCTTGTTATTACTAATAGAGGTTATATAAATGGTTTTCTTGACATGGGGTATTTGAAGATAGAGGGTAAAGCTAACTTTGTTGTAAAGTTATCAGGTTTTTCTGATAATCCATACATTTCAGGAGTAGTTAATTTTCTAGAAGGTTCAAAGGCTTATTACTTTTTCACTACATATTATTCACAACCAATTGTTGAGGATGAAGCGATTACTCCCAATTTTGCTCAGATGTTAAATTTCGATAATTTCTCTATAAATTTCGATAGAAATTTGTATTTTAAGTCTGAGATAATAGAAGGTTATACGAAGGCTCCTTACTCAGTTCAAATAAAGGGCTCTGTGTTTAAAAATACCCTTTCTCTTGTTGGAGATTTTTTACTTGAGGAAGGAACCTTAAATTATTTGGGTAGAATTTTTAACATATCTGAGGTTAAAATTGTATTCACAGGTAAAGAGATGGATTTCGTTCCTTATGTGATAGGAGAATTCTTTAGATACTCTTTTGATTCATCAAGAAATGAACAGGTGAAGATAGTAATGAGAACGTCAGGTAGAGCTACGAGC
>JAPYWX010000020.1 GCA_028276145.1 Spirochaetota bacterium | reverse complement strand
AGTATGAAAGTGACAAGAGGCACTATGCACATATTGACTGCCCAGGTCACGCAGACTACGTTAAGAACATGATCACTGGTGCTGCTCAGATGGATGGTGCTATTCTTGTTGTTGCTGCAAATGACGGTGTAATGCCTCAGACAAGAGAGCACGTTCTTCTTGCAAGGCAGGTAGGTGTACCTTATATTATTGTGTTCTTGAACAAGATTGACTTGGTTGATGATCCTGAGATAATTGATATAGTTGAAGAGGATATAAGGGATCTTTTGAAAAAATATGGCTATCCTGGTGACGAAGTTCCTATAATAAGGGGTTCTGCTTATAAAGCAATGACGAATCCTGATCCTGAGACTGATGGTAAACCAATAATTGAGCTAATAGAAGCTCTTGACAATTATATTCCAGAGCCTGTTAGAGAAACTGATAAGCCATTCTTGATGCCAATAGAAGATATTTTCTCTATCTCTGGTAGAGGTACGGTTGTTACTGGTAGGGTTGAGAGAGGTAGAATAAAGCCTGGTGAGGAAGTCGAAATAGTTGGTCTTTCTTATGAAGTTAAGAAGACAGTTGTTACTTCTATAGAAATGTTTAGAAAGGAGTTGGATGAGGCTATTGCTGGTGATAATGCTGGTCTATTGCTAAGAGGTATCGGTAAGGATGAGGTGTGGAGAGGACAGGTTGTTTGTAAGCCTGGTAGTGTTACTCCTCATAGGAAGTTCAAGGCTCAAGTTTATATATTGAAGAAAGAGGAAGGTGGTAGACATACACCATTCTTTGCAGGCTATAGGCCTCAGTTCTACTTCAGAACTGCTGACGTTACAGGTACTGTCGTTAAGATACCAGGCGAAATGGTTATGCCAGGTGATAACGTGGATATTGAGGTTGAGCTAATATATCCAGTAGCAATGGAGAAGGGATTGAGGTTCGCTATAAGAGAAGGTGGTAAGACCGTTGGTGCTGGTGTTGTTACTGAAATAATTGAGTAATGGGTTTTTGAGCTATGGCGAGCAGAATAAGAGTTAAGCTAAAGTCATACGATGCAGAGGTTATTGATAAAACAGCAAAGGATATTTGTACAGCTATAAGGAATGTTGGGGCTAAGGTCGTTGGCCCCATTCCTCTTCCTACAAAAATAAGAAGGTACTGCGTTTTAAGGTCCCCGCACGTTGACAAGGATTCAAGGGAGCATTTTGGATATAGGTTGCATAGAAGATTGATAGACATAATAGATCCTTCTCAAGAGGTTATAGATGCACTTTTGAGGTTGGAGATATTGCCTTCTGTGGATGTTGAGATAAAGCAGGATTAGGAGGTAAGTTATGGCTTTGAGAGGTAAAGGGTTAATAGGTAGAAAGCTAGGAATGTCTCAGGTTTTCGTTGAAGATAGGGTGGTTCCTGTAACTGTTCTAGAGGTTGGGCCGTGTAAGGTTTTGGGAGTTAGAACTCCTGAGAAGGATGGCTATAGCGCTATACAACTGGGTTTTGGTTCTGTTAAGGCTAAGGTTAGGGATAAAGAGGATAAAAGCAAGTATAAGGTTATATTGAAACCTGCCATAATAAGAGAATTTAGGTTCGAAGGTGCTGAAAAATTTGAGAAGGGTAGCGTTGTTGATCTGTCCTTGCTGGAAGGAATAAAGTTTGTTGATGTGACAGGATACTCTAAGGGTAGAGGTTTCCAAGGTACAATGAAAAGATGGGGTTTTTCAGGTGCTCCTGATTCACATGGTCAGTCAGTTTTCCACAGAAGGCCAGGTTCGATAGGACAGCATACATTCCCTGCTAAGGTGTGGAAAGGTAAGAAAATGGCAGGTAGAATGGGTAATGAAAGGGTTACTGTTCAGAATCTTGAGGTTGTTTCTATTGATAAGGAAAACAATATAATGCTTGTGAAGGGAGCTGTACCTGGTTATAAGGGGGCTTTTGTTTTCGTTCGCGAAGCTGTGAAGAAGAGTGCTTTGGTTTAAACTTTTGGAGGGATGGCCGAGCGGACGAAGGCAGCAGTCTTGAAAACTGCAGTGCCTCCCAAGAGGCACCGGGGGTTCGAATCCCTCTCCCTCCGAAATTTCACGATTTTAGAGTTTTGAAGAGGTATTTCATCTCTAAAGTTCCCTCGGCTTTGTCCGCTTCAATTTGTTTTAACATTTCAGCAAAGACAGACTGCTCAGCTTTTTGGCTGTTTACAAATCCAGGTTTCCCTTAATTCTTATTAGGAATTCAAATTTTTTTGAGTGTGCTTAAAGCACTTTGTGCTAAGAGCACTTCTCTTTAGGATTAAGGGAGGCGATAGCCTCCCTCTAACTTGAATTTTCTTCTTCTTTATCATAAGAATTCTAAGCAGTTATGAGAAATTTTTCTGTTTTATCTCTTTTGTTTGTTTTCCTGTTTGTTTTTTGTGTTTTTTCAAGTGGAGAAAAAGTTATGGGACTGGGCTATAAAGAGTACACTTTAAGTAACGGGCTTAAGGTTGTTATAGTTGAAAGGAAAATTTTACCCATAGTTTCGGTTCAACTGTGGTACAGAGTCGGTGCGGTGGATGAGATGGATGGTAAATCGGGACTTGCTCACTTTTTGGAACATATGTCGTTTAAAGGTACAAAAACTCTGAAGCCAGGGGAATTTTCTAGAATAATCAAATCATTGGGTGGTAGCGATAATGCTGCGACATCTCATGATTACACAATGTACTATGTTGACGTTTCTTCTGAGCATCTGAGTAAAGTACTACCAATGTTGAAAGAAATGATGTTTGACCTTGTTTTGGACCCTAAAGAGTTTGAGAGCGAAAGAAAAGTTATATTAGAAGAGAGACGAATGAGGTACGAGGATAATCCAATGGGACAGTTCTTTGAGGATTTCTTGTATAACTCTTTCAAAAAGATAAACTACCGTAGACCCGTGATAGGTTGGGAAGAGGATATAAAATCTCTTACAATTGATGATATGTTAAACTTTTACAATACTTACTATTCCCCGAAAAATGCTATTTTGGTAATTGTTGGAAATGTTTCTAGTGATAAGGTCATAGATGAGGTTAGAAAAGTATTTGATATTAACCAAAAGAACAGTTATCAGAAAGCTATAGAGATTGAGAAGATTTCTGAAATAAATTCTGGTAAGGTTGAGTTTAAAACGATCAGAAAGGATGCCAATACCAAAGCCGTAATAGTTGGTTTTAGAACTCCATCTTATCTAGACAGTCCTAAAGAAGTTGTTGCTTTGGACCTTTTGGCTTATATTATTTCTGATGGTAGGTCTTCAAAGTTGTATCAAAAGATGGTTGTGGATAAAAAAATTGCTTCTTCTGTCAGTGGTGGGCAGATGTTAGGCAAGTATCCTTTCCTTACTTACATTTTAGCAATTGCAAATCCTGATATTAGTTTGGAAGACTTGAAGAAAGAAATGATAAGCTCAATACTAGAGGTTGGCAGAGAAATAAATGATGAGGACCTTAAGGTAGCAAAGAAGAAGATGAAAGCGGATTTCGTTTATGAATTTGAGAAGAATCACGGTATAGCTTCTTCTATAGGGTGGGCTTATTGCGTTTTGGGTGACTATAGGGAACTAGATAAATTTTTGGAGATTTCAGATAAGATATCACTAGACGATATCAAGAGTGTTTTGAATAAGTACTTTAGAGATGAGAATATGATAGTTGGTGTACTTACTTCTGGTTCATAACCTTGATAGTATGTTCCAATAGTAGAATATTATTCTGTTGTCTGGAAAATCTATGTATGAAGCGAAAAGCTTACCATTTTTTGTAGCCTTGAAGCCTCTAAACATGAAAGGATACATTATATCTACATAATATTCGTAAGAGATTTTAAATTCTGACATAGGGTCAAAGAGAAGAAGCACGGGGGAGTTGTTTTTGTAAGTTGCTGCGAGGACGTAACTATCGTTGATTGATGATATTATTGAAAAGTTTTGATTACCTACTTCTATTGTGTTTATTCTTTCTAAATTAGTTTTTGCAAGGTCAAATACAACGATGGTTGTTATATTACCGTTAGTTGGGTTTTCAAACTTTGCTACGATTTTTTTACCTTTTAGTACCGAAGCAGAACTTGCGTAGAGACCTCTAATTTTTTCTACATAGTCACTTAGGTTTATAGCCAAAACTCTACCTTCGGTAGAAAAAATGCTTGCTGTGAGTCCACCATCTAAGTTTCTTTCAAAAACTAAAAAACCATCTTCAATGGGTTCTAACCCAAAAGCGTTTGTTAGTATGTTAGTAAAGACGGAAATACCTTTTATTTCATTAGTAGCGTTAAGAGAAGAGTACCCAATTTTGTATAGGTAGTATTCATCTGCTTCTGATACCATGAATAAAAAGAAAATATCTTTTTTGGTATTGATCGAGAAGTCAGAAATGTATAAGTTTTGTGGTAATGAAAATAAACCTTCAAGATAGGATTTTCCAGATTCTAGGGATATTAATTTAACAATGTTAGAAATGCGGTTCAGTATGTATATTTTTGAACCTGACACTGTAAAGTTCACAGGGAAGGATTCTATGAATGTTACCTTTTCGGAGTTTTCTAATGGTGAATTTGAGAAGTCTTGAAATGAGTAGAATGTATAGCTATTACTTTCATTTTCGTAATAAATGGCTATTTCGTTTGAGTTTATTCCGATTTTTACTTCACCAACAAATGTACCTTTTTGCTTAATGGAACATGATGAGAAGAAGAAAACAAGAATTAGTAAAGAAAAAGCTAAAATTTTCACTTTCATATTCTTACCCTGGTTCTAACAAAAATTATGAAAGGTTAGGGAGGATATTATCAAAATCAATGTGCTTAAGAGCACTTAATTATTCATATAGTGCTAAGGGGGCGATAGATTTAAAAATTTTAGGGCTGGTAGGTGCTGAATAGCACTTTTGAATAGCACTTTCTTATTCCAATTTTTAAGAGCACTTAACACTAAATTGTATCTTTTGTTTGGTAGCACTTTGTGATTGAAACATATTTTTAGCAGAAGGCTCAGGGTAGTTGGAATGCTTATCCCAAATGGGGGTGCTGAATAGCACCTTTTTAAGTGCTTAACAACCTCTTTAAATAAGTAAAGAGTGTTGGAAAACGAAGCATCTTTAATGCGAAACTTCCCAATATTAAAAAGGTGAGGGGGTGGGGCTACTTAAAGTAGGGATAGGATGCGTAGCATCCTAGTAGGTTTATTTAACTTGAGTAATTTGTGTTTTTACAGATATAATTTTAATCAAACTTTAGGGAGAGGAAAATGAAGAAAGGTATTCATCCTGCTTTGAAGGTTTCAAAGGTCAAATGTGCATGTGGAAATGTTATAGAGATTTTGTCAACTTTTGATGAGGAGCACATAGAAGTATGTTCAAATTGCCATCCATTTTACACTGGTAAGAAAAAGATAGTTGACACTGGTGGTAGAGTTGATAGGTTTAAGAAGAAGTATAAGATGAAGTAAGATGTACAAACTCGTAATTGAAGGTGGACATAAGCTTGAAGGTGAAGTTTATATAAGTGGCGCAAAGAACGCAGCTTTGCCAATAATGGCTGCTTCTCTGCTCATAGAGGATGATGTTATAATCAATAATGTTCCTAACCTAGAAGACGTTAAGACTCTTTCGCAGCTTCTTGAGAGGTTGGGTAAAAAGGTGGAGTTTTCCGATAAACGGATGGTTATTAGAACAGTATCAGAGGAAAATGTAGAAGCACCTTATGAGATAACTAAGAAGATAAGAGCTTCTATAGCTGTGCTTGGTCCTCTTCTTGCAAAAAGGAAAAAGGCAAAGGTTTCGTTTCCTGGTGGCTGTGCGATAGGTCCTAGGCCTGTTGATTTACACATAAAAGGAATGAGAATTTTAGGAGCTAGTGTTAGAGTTGAGCATGGCTATATAATAGCTGAAGCACAGAAACTTACAGGTGGTTTAGTTAACATGTTGGGTACCAATGGTACAAGTGTTGTTGCTACTGAGAATGTCATGATGGCGGCAACTTTGGCTGAGGGTACTACGGTAATAGACAATGCTGCGATGGAGCCAGAAGTTGTTGATTTGGCAAATTTCTTAATAAAGTGTGGTGCTAAGATAAAGGGCCATGGTACAAATACTATAGTTGTTGAAGGGGTCAAAAATCTTAAGGGTTGTGAGTATGAAATAATTCCTGATAGGATTGAGGCAGGTACTTTTATCTTAGCAGGGATGATGACAAACGGCGAGGTTCTAGTGAAAAATTGTGAGCCTAATCATTTGACTGAGCCGATAAGAGTTTTTAGTGAGATGGGAGCTAGTATACAGATTCTTTCGAAAGACACAGTATTAGTTAAGGGTAGAGAAAGGTATGAACCTGTCAATGTAACTACTTTACCTTATCCTTATTTCCCCACAGATTTACAAGCTCAGCTTATGGCTGTATTGACTAAAGCGAGGGGTATAAGTATAATAACAGAGAAGATATTTCAGAATAGGTTTATGCATGCTTATGAAATGAATAGGTTGGGAGCGGACATAACTATTGATGGAAATTCTGCTATAATAAAGGGGGTTGATAAACTTTATGGTGCTCCAGTGATGGCTTCAGACCTTAGAGGTGGTGCAGGACTGATAATTGCTTTGCTTGGTGCTGAAGGAGTTGGAGAGTTACTCAGGGTTTATCACGTTGATAGGGGATATGAGAAAATAGAAGATAAGCTCTCAAAGCTAGGAGCGAAGATAAAGAGGGAGAAAACAGATTTAATATGATAGGCTTTTTGAAAGTTCTTGGTTTAATATCACAAAAAGGTAAAATTTACCTTTTTTTCTTAGCTACTTCCATATTCATATTTTCTTCTTTCTTCGTTATAATAACAGGTATTAAGAATGCTATAAACAGAACTGTTGAAAAAAATATAGGTGCTAAGCTTCCGCCAGACACAATAAAGGTAACTCCGAGAATAGTTCCTAAAAACTTGTTTGGTGGAAATATAAAAGGAGCTAGTATAACGTATAGTGATTACAAAAAGATTCGTAGTGTCAAAGGTGTTAAAAATGTCTACAGGGTGATGGAGATACCTTTCCCGAATAGTGTTATTTTGAGGATGTTCGGGATAGTTGGTAAGTCTGATATGGTAAGCTATGGTATTGATTATAGCCTGGTGAAAGATGATATATTCAGGGGATATTCTTTCAAATATAAGGTAGGTAGCACGAATGTTCCATTTATCGTTCCAAAAGGAATATTAGAAGCTTACAATTTAGCGTATGCTAGGGGGCAGGGTACACCAACGGTAAGTGAAAACTTGCTCAAAGGTCTTACTTTTACTTATTACGCTGGTAAATCGAGTTACAAGACATTGCCAAATTATATTACCATTGAGGGGCAGATTGTCGGAATAAGTGAAAGGGTACCAGCTTTGAGTATATGTATGCCTATAGAAGCAGCTGAGTATTTGTCAAAAACAATCATACCTGATTACACACCTAACTATTCAATGTTGTATGTTGAGGTTGTTTCTCATGATTATGTTGAAGGGATAATAAAAAAGTTAAAGAGTATGGGTTACAATGTTGAGACTTCAACGGATAAAACTAAATTTGTTGAAAGTATTAAGGGCTTCATATCTAATATAACTCTTGTTTTGATATCACTTGTTGGTATATTTGCCGTTATTTCAGTTTTCATTTCCATAGTACTTTTTGTCTCAACGAAGGTTGATTTCTTGTCTCTTATTCGTATGCTGGGAGCAACTAGGATTTATATATCAGTTACTATAACAACCCTTATATTTTTGCTTACCTTAGTTATATCGTATGCTTCTAGTGTGATTACTAAGGAGTTGTTTATAACTTACTCATCTCAGCTCATAGATAAGTTTGATGTGGTCAAAGATTTTGTTAGAAAGGATTACCTAACATTAAGTTTCAGTGATGTGATGATGCCTGTTATTATAAGTACTGTGCTAGGTGTTGTTTCATCTTTCTTCATATCACTGAGGTTTGTCTTTAAAAGAATATGATTTGATGTTTTGGGTTTTGTATATAGAGGCAAAGCCTCTCTTACTCTCTGGTAGTTAAGTAAAGTGTATAATTAAATAAATGCTTTTAGCACAGAGTGCTTTAAGGTGCTTAAAGCACTTAATTAAAGAGGTGCTATGTAGTACAAGTGCTGTTAAACACCTTACTTTAAGAAGCATACTCAATTTTATTGAGAGGAGTTTACACCCCTCTTTACCTCTAATTAATAAGAGAGTGCTATTAAGCACGATTTGCTATTAAGCATCCTGTCCATTTTTATCATAGAGATGCATAGCATCTCTGCACTCTTAAAATGTTTGTAATAAATAGTTCTTTCCTATTAAGAAAGGTTTTTCCAACAGAATTGTTAAAGTATTTGATATTTGTTTTTGGTGTTGTGTTAAAATTCATTGAGGGGTGTTTATGGGTGCGAATATTTTGGTTGCTGGGGGTGCTGGTTATATTGGTTCTCATGTCTGTAAGATGTTAAAGAAGATGGGCTTCAATGTTTTTATATATGATAATCTTTCTCATGGCTATAAGTTTTTGGCGAAATATGGGGAATTTGTGCTTGGTGATGTTGGTGATAGGAGACAGTTAGAGTTGGTTTTAAAAAACTATAAGATTGATGTTGTGATGCACTTTTGTGCTTTTATAGAGGTTGGGGAATCTGTTCAGAATCCTAGGAAGTATTATGACAACAACCTTTACAATACAATTAACCTTGTTGATACTATGCTTGACTGTGGGGTGAACAAGTTGATTTTTTCTTCTACGGCTGCTGTTTATGGTATGCCTGAGAGAGTACCAATTGATGAAGATGACAAGAAGGATCCCATAAACCCTTATGGTAGGACAAAGTGGATGATTGAGCAGGTGCTTAAGGATTATTCTGATGCTCATGGACTTAGGTATGTAGCGTTTAGGTACTTTAATGCTGCTGGTGCTGACCCTGAGGGTGAGTTAGGTGAGGCACATGACCCAGAAACTCATTTGATACCTCTTGTGCTAGATGCTGCTCTTGGTATAAGGAAATCAATAAAAATATTTGGTACAGATTATCCTACCTCAGATGGTACATGTATAAGGGATTATATTCATGTAAACGATTTAGCTGATGCACACATAAAGGGCGTTGAGTACCTACTCAATGGGAATCCTTCGAATTACTTCAATTTGGGTAATGGTAAGGGGTTTAGCGTTAGGGAAATAATAGATACTGTTAAAAAGGTTACTGGTAAGGATTTCCCAGTTGAGGAGGTAGAAAGAAGGCCTGGTGACCCTGCATTGTTGATAGCAAAGAGTGAGAAAGCTAAGAAGGTACTAGGTTGGGAACCAAAGTATGGAATAGAGGAGATAATAACTCACGCTTGGAATTGGCATAAGAAGCTCAAAGGAGTTGAATCTTAAAAATCCACAGTCTTGTCCTGATTTTTTACAAAATTTTCTTTAATAGTGCTTTTAGTACAAGTGTTAAGCACCTTATTTAAGTCGCCCGCCCACCCAATTTTATTGAGAGGGGTTTACACCCCTCTTAACTCTCTAATTAATAAGAGAACCTATATAGTACAAATGCTTAAAGTGTAAGGTTTGTTCAATAGGATTATGTTTCGTTGATTAGTATTGTTTTGATTTTATACAATTAAAACATGTATAACCAGTTGGAGTTGTCTTTTTATTCAAAGTATGAAAAAGTTTTTGAGAAGTCAGCTTCTCAGCCAATTTACGATGAGAGTTTAGAACTTTCGCCTTATTCTAGGAAACTTTTAGAGATTTTAGGTATAAAGCTTTATAAGCATCAGGCTGATGCTATAAGAGCTTTCCTTGAAGGTAAAAATGTTGGTGTTGTTACGCCTACGGCATCGGGTAAGACTTTGCCGTATGTTATATCTTACCTTGAGGAGGTTTATAGAGACCCGAATGCTGTTGCTCTCTATATTGCACCCATAAATGCTCTTATAAATGACCAGGCTGAGAAAATTGCTAATTATATAAGGAAAGTTTTACCTCAAATTAATGTTTTTACTTTTACGTCTGCTACGGACAGTAGGGAAAGAGCTTTTATAAAGTCATCAGGTAGTTTTGTGTTGACTAATCCTGAAATGTTGGTTTACTCTTTGATTCTTTATAACGATAACTGGAAGAGATTTTGGAAAAGTTTAAAGTTAATCATAGTTGATGAGATACATGAGATGTCAGGACTTAAGGGGACACATTTCGGTAATCTCGTAAGAGTTGTCAACATGCTTAATGATATCTACGGCAACAATGCTAGATATTTTGCGCTTTCTGGTACTGTTGGTAATCCTGAAGCTTTCCTTGAGTCAATTTTTGATAGAAAGTTTGAGGTAATAAAAGAGAGTACAGCAGGTAGCAAAAAGATAGAGTGCTTTATTCCTAACTTGGAATACGCGAAATTGGGCTATTCGGGTAATAGTAAGGTTTTGGATTTGTTGAAAACTTTCATTATTGGAGCTGATAAAAAGGTCTTGACTTTTGTTAAGAGTAGAAAGGCTGTAGAGAGGCTTGCCAAGATTATTAAAAGATCTCCTTTGTCTAATAAAGTTATGCCATATAGGTCTGGTTATGACCCAAGAGATAGGAAAGGAATAGAAAACATGTTTAAGATAGGTAAGATTAAAGGGCTTATTGCAACGTCTGCTTTTGAAATGGGGATAGACATAGGTGACTTGGATGTTGTTTGTATTTTAGGGTTTCCTTTGTCTAGGATTTCGTTTAGACAGAGGCTTGGTAGAACAGGTAGAGTAAGGGATGGTATCGTTGTTTTTATACCTACTCAGAATGCTTTGGATAACTACTACTACAATCACCCTGAAGAACTATTTTCGGATGAGGTTGAAGAGCTTGCAGCCAATGTCTACAACGAGAGGGTTATAGGGTACTATATTGCTTTGGCTGTTCTGGCATATAATGAGGCTTTTGGGGTATCTGGGAGGAATTTCATTTCTAGTGATGTGGTTGCAAAGTACTGGGGTGAGGAGGGAGTGTATAGAGCTGAGAAGTTTATAGAGTACGAAAGAAAGACTCTCGGTAAGGAGGAAATATTATCATCTGGTCCTGACTACTATAATCCTGGAGGTAGGATATTCATAACAAAACTTTCTAAAAATGATATTAGGGAGTTGATAAACCTTAGGAACATAGGTAGGTCACTTGACATTGTACTGTATGATGAAGATGGGACCAAAAAGAGAATAGGAGAAATATCTCTGACTAACCTTTTTTATGAGGCTCACCCTGATGGTGTCTACTTACATATGGGAGAAAGTTACTTTGTTGAGGACGTTGACCTTGAGGATTACACTATTTCTGTTAGGAAAAGTAAAATTAATTTGAGGAGAGACTATTCTGATGTTCCTGAAAATATGGATGATAGGGAGTTGATGACTGAAATTCTTGTTGATAAGGACATACAAGTTCTTAATACCATGAAAAAGAAGTTTTTTAGAGATAGTTCAGGGAACAATATATTTTCGCTAAGTTATTGTAGGTTTTTGGTTAAAGAGGTTTTTAAAGGGTTTATAGAGTATGAGTTGAGACCTGTTGTTGAATTTGGGGTAAGAACTTATAAGAGGGTTGTCAAGGATATCAAATATTATGATATTCCTTATGAATTGAGCTTTGAGACCGAAGGTATAATGATAAAGTTTGATGGTGCTTATTTGCGCCGTATAGTTGATTTTGAAAAGGACAAGCATATTCTTTTGGGTAATGCTTCGTTGGAGAACTATAAGATAAACGAGGAATCAATTTTAAATTCAGGACTACATGCTGCAGAACACGCAATTATTGGTATGTACCCATCGGAGATAATATGTAGCAGAATGGAGTTAGGTGGCTTCTCTTCTGTCAATGCGTATGGTGCTCCCACAATATTCATATACGAATCTGTTGAAGGGGGAGTTGGGTACTCAGAGGTAGCATATTATAAAATGGACAAGATAGTGAAGAGGGCTTTTAGTACCATTAGCGAGTGTAGTTGTAGTAATGATGGAGGATGTCCTTCTTGTATTCAGTCTCCTAAGTGTGGTAATGCTAATAAGGTTCTTTCTAAACATATGGGCAGAAAGGTTCTTGGTTTTCTTATGGAAGGTTTTAAAAATGATAGTTACGAAGAAGAGAAAAAAAATGGTGATGTGAGAAGTCCAAAGGTTGTTGAGTATTCAATAAGCTTTCTTAAAAAGGATTTGCCGAATCAAGAGGGAAATGGTAAGTATGCTTTTTATGACTTGTTAAAGTATCCTTTGGAGAACTTTAAAAAACCTTTAGTTTTTGATTTGGAATCTCAGTATTATTCTTATGAAGTTGGAGGATGGGACAAAGCTAGAGATATGCTTATGTCTATCGGAGTGGTATACGATATAAAAGAGGATAAGTATTTCGTTTTTAGTGAGGATAGTGTTAAAGCATTGATAGATATGTTGTTTTCTTCTGATATAGTCATAGGGTACAATATTAGAAATTTTGATTATAAGGTTTTATCTAGATACGATAGTAGGTTTGATGTTGCTGATAATGTTAAGACATTTGATATACTGAATGACCTACTAAAAAAGCATGTTGGAGATATGAGAATATCCCTCCATAACCTAGTTCAGAACAATATAAATGGCATTGGCAAAAGAACTCAAAGTGAGAAGATGCCGCTGTATTTTAGAGAAGGGAAGGTAGATGTAGTGATAGAACATTGCAAAGAGGATGTTTATTTTACATATCTTATCTTGAAAAAAATATTAGAAGACAGGTATTTAGAATTTGAATATGGAAGAAAAAAATTCAGAGTTGATTTTGAAGAAGTTATTTTTAGGTTTAAGCTTTAGAGTTATTTGTATCTTTCGTATTCTGGGTTGTCAGGGAAGTATTTTATAGCACAGACCTTGTTTCCTTTTTCGTTGTAGTATATCCCGCCGTTCCAGTATTCAATTGCCGCGAATAAAGCGTTACCACCATCCATCTCATTCATGTTTCTTCCTCTCCAGGATATAAAGTTCATTATGTTTTCAAAATCCTGCTTGTAGATTGCTATGGTTCTTGCTATGTTGAATCTGTTCCAGTCATCAATGTCTTTAAAGCCTTCCCCTTCATCTTCTACAATTACTTTGACTCTGTTTTCAAAGGAGTAGTAGACTTTTACTTTCTTAGAGGGATCATTCTTGTTACCGTGCCTTATAGCGTTTTTTATAAGCTCACTGACTTGCTGTTCTAGTAGGTTTGCTTCTTTGTAAAGTTCGGGTGCATCCTTGACGATAAACATTGCGTATTCTCTTAACCTATTAATATCGCTTTTGAATTCAACATAATGCATTCCGGTAGTGTCAAAGACTTCGTGAGAGTCTGAGACTACAATTAGCTGCCCAATCTCCAATGTCTCACTGTTGATCTTTACAAATAGAGTATGATTGTTTTTCTTGCCAATTATTTCATACTTATAAGGTACCTCTACCATCTACTTCCTCCAAAAAAGCAATTAAACTATTATGAACAATAAAGTTAACTTTTTTCAACACACTTTGAGGCTGCCTTACTGACTCCTTAAAAAATTTATCGGAAAATTGGTAAGATAATAAAACTTGCAAGTTGCGAGATGCTTGAAAAACTTTTTTGTTTTTGGTTATATTTTAACCATGATTCTAGCTATAAGAAATATAGATGTTGAAGGTTTGGGATATATAGAAGATGTTCTCAATAGAAATGTGGTACCGTTCAGATATTATAACTCACCTCATTTATCTTCGGATTGGAAATCTTTTATAAATACTAATCTCTTTGATGGGCTTATTATTCTTGGGGGACCTCAATCTGTGTACGAGTATGAGAAGTACCCATATTTGAATTTTGTTAAGGAAATTGCAAGTAATTTTATTCAGAGCGATAAACCTGTTTTGGGGATATGTTTGGGAGCACAGTTGTTATCTGATCTTCTTGGTGGTAGAGTATACAAAGGAACTAATGGAGAAGAGTTAGGGTGGTATGATGTTTCTTTAACAAGGGATGCTTGGAGAGATGAAATATTCTCTAAATTTTCACCCAGTTTCAGAGTTTTTCAGTGGCATGGAGATACTTTTGATTTGCCTAAAGATTGTGTTAGGCTTGTTACATCTGATAATTATCTCAATCAAGCGTTTAAGTATAAGAACAATGTATATGGATTACAATTTCATCTTGAGGTTAGGAAAAATGATTTTTTGAACTGGGCAAAGTTCTATGGGCTTGATGACAAAAAAACTCAGGAGATTTTGAAGGGTTTTGATGAGTATGAAAATGAAACTAGGAGGATGTGTGAGGAGATAATTTGGAACCTCTTTATACATCGTGGAGTTTAGCTAGGTATGTTCTTCAAGGACATAACAACAGCATTTGATAAAATAAGTGAGCTTATAAACTTAGTTAGTTTTATTGAATGTTTTGATTATATTTTCATAATTGATAGAAGCGATACAGTGTTTTTTATCAAAGATGCCAAAGTAAGAACTTCTGAAGAATTAGTTGATTTAGCTAATGAAATTAGAAAAGAAATGATAGCAGGATTACCTATATATTTGGATAAAAAGGGAAGTAGTATTGTCATGGCTTTTAGGTTTTTTATCGATGATGACGAGGTTCTGATAGTGGGTATATCTAAAAACGATGGCGCTTACGGTAGTAATGACCTAAAGTATGTTGCTATGTTTAAACTTATAGCAATGTATGTAAAGTCGGTGTTTGAGTTTATGTCTACTTTAGGTAAGATAAGGGATAAGGTAGATGAGTACGAGAAGATAATA
>JAPYWX010000019.1 GCA_028276145.1 Spirochaetota bacterium | reverse complement strand
TTGCTAGATGTGGTACACCTACTTGTTATATATGTGGAAGAGAATTACAAAAATTCTCAATAGATGAGATAGTTGAAAGGATACTTTCAATGGAGGACAGAAAAATAACGATTCTATCCCCGATTGCACAGCAAAGAAAAGGCACCTTCAAACATACAATTGAAGAACTACTAAAAAGAGGTTTTTCCAGATTTTACATAGATGGTGAATTTTTGGACTTAGAGGAAATAGGAATACCTGAGTTAGATAAAAACAAAAAGCACAACATAGAAGTTGTGATAGATAGAGTTAAAGTTTCTAAGGATAACAGAGAAAGAATTTTTGATAGTGTTGATATTGCATTGAACTTATCTGATGGTGCTTGTATAGTGGAGGATTATGAAACGAAAGAGAGGATTTTCTTTTCAGACAAACATGTATGCCCTGAACATTTAGTTTCTTATTCAAAGATTGAGCCAAACCTCTTTTCATTCAATTCTCCAGTAGGAGCCTGCCCCTCGTGTGGTGGATTAGGTGAACACTATGAGTTTGACATCAACTTAATTGTAGATAAAAACCTCTCGATAAGAGAGGGTGGAATAAAAACAATAGGTAAAACCCAATTTATATATTGGGATGAACTTGAAGCACTAGCCAGAAAGTACAACTTTTCTTTAGACACTCCTATAAAGGACCTCCCAGAATACATTTTCAACATACTTATGTATGGCTCAGACGAAGAGTATAGAGTAATACACTCATCTTCAAAATCTTACTGGGAGTATACTAATAAGTGGGAAGGTATAATTCCTTCTCTCGAAAGAAGATACAAGAACGCTGAGACAGACGAAGCTAGAGAATGGTTCATGCAGTTTATGAGGGCAAAAGTATGTAGTGAGTGTAATGGAAACAGGTTAAATAGTTTAGCCCTGGGTGTCAAGTTTTTAGGTATGAATATAATGGAATTAACGAAGCAGACGCCAGTGTTCATAAAAGAATTTCTATCAAAGGCAGAAGACAAGTTACCTGAAAAGCAGAAAATTATTGCCAAACCAATAATAAAGGAGATACTAAAAAGATTAGATTTCTTAATAAGTACTGGGCTTGATTACATAACATTGGATAGGAAAATCTCTACACTATCAGGTGGTGAATTACAAAGGATAAGGTTAGCTACACAGCTTGGTTCAGGGCTATCAGGTATAATATACGTAGTTGATGAGCCAACAATAGGACTACACCAAAGAGACACTGAGAAGTTAATAAATACTCTCAAAGGTTTGAGAGATTTAGGAAATACTGTTATTGTCGTTGAGCATGACGAGGATGTTATAAAGAACGCAGATTATGTAGTAGATTTGGGACCTGGAGCAGGTGTAAATGGTGGCTATGTGGTTGCTAGTGGTCACTTACCGGAAGTTATGAAAAACTCTACAAATTCCTTAACTGTAAAGTACTTAAAAGGAGAACTAAAAATAGAGGTACCAAAAGAAAGAAGAAAACCACAGGATTACATATTACTAAAAGGTGCAAAGGAACATAACCTAAAGAACATAGATGTTAAAATACCTCTTGGATGCTTAGTTTGCGTGACTGGTGTTTCAGGCTCGGGAAAAAGTAGTCTAGTAATAGATACTTTGTATCCAGTATTACATAATAAAATCTATGGGACTGACTACCCAGAAGGCAGTTATGAATCTATTGAAGGTTGGGAGAAAATAAAAAGAATTGTAATGGTGGACCAGACACCAATAGGTAGAACACCTAGGTCAAATCCTGCTACCTACGTAGGTGTATTTGATGAAATAAGAAAGGTATTTGCAATGACAAAAGACGCTAAAGCAAAAGGATTCACCCCTTCAAGGTTTAGTTTCAACATAAAGGGGGGAAGGTGTGAGGCTTGCCAAGGACAAGGAGTAATAAAGGTAGAAATGAACTTCTTACCTGATGTATATGTAGTATGTGATGTGTGCGGTGGCAAAAGGTACAACTCTGAGACGTTAGAAGTGAAGTTCAAGGGTAAGAACATATATGAAGTCCTTGAAATGACAATAGAAGAAGCTTATAGCTTCTTTGAGAATATACCAAGTATATCTAACAAATTGAAAACATTCATAGATGTTGGCTTAGGGTATATGAAACTTGGTCAACCAGCTACAACACTTTCGGGCGGTGAGGCACAAAGAGTAAAAATAGTTTCAGAACTATCAAAGAAATTTTCAGAACATACACTGTACATCCTAGACGAGCCTACAATAGGGCTACACTTTGACGATGTGAAAAAGTTAGTGGATTCCTTACAGAGATTAGTTGAAAAAGGGAACACCGTGCTAGTGATAGAACACAATTTAGAGCTAATCAAGTGTGCTGATTATATAATTGATTTGGGACCAGAAGGGGGAGATAAAGGAGGCGAAATAGTTGCAGAAGGCACACCAGAAGAAATAGCCAAGAATCCAAAATCATACACAGGATACTACCTCAAAAACTACTTGAATCATTGAAGTTAAAACTTGTACTTAACCCACTAAACATGGCGAATTTCAGGATTGTATTTAAAAAAGTGCTATTAAGCACAAAGTGCTATTAAGCACAAAGATTTTTCAAATACAATAGGTCAGTAAAAATATCCTTATGATTCAGGTAGGTAGATCTCCTCAATGTTTATTTCTCTCTGAAGTATTATTTTAGCTACTTCTACCGTCTTTTCAGATAAGTCAGTAACAAAGAACTTTTCAAATCTACTTTTTTCTTCCGATAACATATCGTTTTTTTCTAGTATTTCTTTTAGTTCCAATGCTGCGCATTCACCGGGATCTATAAGTTCTACACCATCCATAACAAACCTTATTTCATTCTCAATGGCAGGGTAATGAGTACAGCCTAAAACAATATGAGAAACTCTATCTCTATATTCCCCAAGGTAATATTCAAGTGTACTAACCAAAGCATTATAGAGAAGAGAACCTTTATTCAAAAATGCTCCCTCCTCTACTAGAGGGACGAGAAGAGGACAAGCTTTACCAAAAATCTCAATTCCTAAATTAAGCTCCTGAAGTTTTTTCTGATAAACACCCGACCTCACGGTTCTCATTGTACCTATTACCAAAACAGAACTAGTTTTTTTCCTGGAAATACACTTTATTGTTGGCTCTATGACACCAATTATTGGCACTTTAAAAGTTTCCCTCAAAACTTCAACAGCAACCGATGAAGCAGAATTACAGGCTACCACAATAGCCTTAACATTTTGCCTAAGAAGAAATTTTGTATTCTCAATTGAGAACCTTATTATCGCTTCCTTTGATTTATCACCATAAGGCAAGTGCTGCGTATCACCCAGATAAATTACCGACTCTCTCGGCAGAATTTTTTGTATCTGCTTTAAAACAGTTAATCCTCCAACTCCAGAATCAAACAAGCCGATAGGTCTATTATCCATACGCTCCTCACAGCATTATAGTCCTTCGCTTGTAAATGTTATTTGCCAGTCCGATAAGAGCTAAATTTGTTATCATAGATGAACCACCATAAGAGAAAAACGGTAACGGTAACCCCGTAACAGGTGCCAAACCCAAAACCATAAACATATTTATCATGAAGTTAGTGAATATTATTGATGTTATCATTGCCATCATCAAGTAACTTTTAAGGTCTTCAGAGCTAATCATAAGCGATATGAGCCTATAGAATAAAAGGATGTAGAGTATTATAACCACTATAACACCTAAGAACCCCCACTCCTCAGCTAGAACAGAAAAGGCAAAATCTGTAGTTCTCTCAGGAAGTATATTCAGTTTGTTTTGAGAACCATTCAAGAAGCCTTTTCCTACTATTCCCCCAGAACCTATTGCTATTTCAGACTGAATAACATTATAACCTGCTCCAAGCCTATCAACTTGTGGGTTAAAAAACACCATGAGCCTATTTTTCTGATAAGGTTTAAGCTTATCGTAAGCAAGGTTACCAAAAAGAAACCCTACAGAAACAAAAAGTATAATTATGCTAAAAACCAACCTAACCTTGTCCTTAAACACCCTTGCTATAAGCAAGGATATAACTCCAATAATTACAGCCGACACAGCAAAAGCAATAGTAAACTCTTTAGATATTAATACTGACATAACCCCGGATATCTCTATATTGCTTTTCTGCAAGTAATCTATGTAAGCCCTGAAGAACGGGAAAAATCCAAACGAGAAAATCGTGAGAAGTAGTATGAGAAGTAAGTTTCTATTAAGTCCCGCAAGAAGCGCAAACAAAATAAAAATGATTGTATAAGATATAATCATACCTACATCTGGCTGAAGTATGAGTATTATAACCGGGCTAAAAAATATCAACCCTACGATTAGAAAAGTAGAGAATCTTTCTAAATTAACACCTTCCCTACTCAAAAACTTTGTTACAAGAACAAGAATACCAAACTTAAGGAACTCGGACGGCTGAATTCCCATTCCCATTATACTGAGCCAACTCTTAGTACCCCTTATCTCCTTACCAACGAAAAGAGTAAGCGCTGTAAGAACGAAAAGAAGCATGTATATGAAAAGAGAAAAACTCAGAAGGTCATCAATGTTTATAGAAAAAAGTAGAATAGCAATACCAATACCCAATATAACCCATATCACCTGCTTAACAAAAATACTCCTGTCAAGGTAAAAAGAAGCACTGTAGAGATTTACAAGCCCCAATATTATTATCAACAAAACAACACCAGTAAGAAATCTATCAAAGTTGAGAGTTCTCATATTTTACCCTCCACTACTTTCTCTTTTCCTTAGCCTTCAAATCTTCTTCCATCTTACTTGACCATTTTTCTATTATCTTCTTTATTTCCTTGGACTCATCATAATATCCTAAAATATTGTTTATCCTCATCAAAGCCTTAAGGTACTCTTGAGCCTTTCTCATATCAGACACCTCATGTCCCGAAACCTCGTACTTTTCCCTGTACTCATCAGCACACTTTCTCAGAAGCTCTTTAGCATATGTCACTAATTCATTATAATACCTGTAGTTCGGATCCATAGGACTCATAGAAGTAAATTCCTTGAAGTTTATAGAGTTCTTAACCACCACTGCAAACTTCGAAAACATCTCCAATATCTTGTACTTGAATTTTGGGTCATCCTCCAGATACTCTTGTAGTAGCTTCAAAGCTAACTCTATCCTTTTAAAAAGGAACAACTTTCTATACGGTGTCATCTTCTCTGTTCCTTTTAACCTCTCATCTGACTCCGATAAATCGTTATCAACTTCAGAACCTACTAATTTTTCTAGGACAGAAATAGCAGTGTATATATTCTTCCTAGCATTTTCCAAAACTTCACCTTGCTTCAAATCCATAACTTTGATACTCAAATTATTCATCTTCATGAGCCTAAGAGCAATATCAACATAGTAGTTAGCGATTAGAAACGGCTTGTACTTCATAATTTCAGCGTTTCCTCTCAGGCCACCTAGTTCCAGCTCTTGTATCTTTTTCTTCAAAGCTTCAATTTCATCTTTTATCGGCTGCGATAATGTTTGATATACTTTTTTCTTGGATTCATCTATTCTTTTGATAGCCATAATTAATCCTCTTCCTTATTTTTCTCAATCCAATTACTTAATATTACTTCCTCAGCTTTACCCATATCATAAAATTCAACTGCGGCAAGGAGTTTCCCTTCTTCTTCATCAATCCTTATCACCTTACCCATAAGGGTTAGCACTTTACCATCATTGAATTTTAAGTACAACTTCAGCTTAGTACCCACATCAATGAACTTGGCCAAGTACTGCTCAATCTCAAATTTCATACCTCCCAAGCTTATATCATACACAGGCAAAGGATACTCCTCTTCTGAACCTAGAGAGAATAACTTAAACTTCGCTAATGATTCCGAAACTATATCAGCCATCGCTTTTACATAATACACATCCCTAGGGGTAAGAGTCTTACTTACTTTTCCCAAAGCAGTCGAAATCCACATGTGTCCAGCAATACTTTCAAAAACGAATATAGGCACAAAGGCTATACTCCTTATGTCATGCTGCATAAAGTAATTCATGAACTTTTGCACCTCGGCTTTAATCTTATCGTCGTCCCACTTGAGATCTAACATGAACTTACCAAAAGGAATTATCTCATCACCAAGATATCTCTTGAAATAAGAGCTGTAATCTTGAGTATCTTCTAACAAAAGTGGCTTTTTGTATCTTGAAATTATCACAACTGGTAACGGCAGATTCTCCCCCTGCTTATGTAATACTAAATCACTTCTATCACCTACACGAGCTAATTCATCTTTAACCATTTTTATTATCATTGGTACAGAAGGCGATTCCTTCATAAGTTCCCTGTATATATGCGTTAAAGATGTCGGAATAGAAGACATCTTCGAAAGCTCACTATCTGACAAACTCCTTATAATATTCACCTTACAAAAAACTTTACCATAACAAAACACCCTATCATGCTTTCTGGGAGCCCAAACCTCTATTTGAGAAGGCACAAGCAAAACAATTTCCTTACCACTTATTTTTACAACCTCTCCCCTAAAATGATAAGGCTCCTTGTTGAACTCAAAAGATATATCCAAAGATTTAATATTCGGTGGTATCTGATTTTCCAGAATTATTGAAAAAGTGTACTCAGATATACTCTCAACTTTACCCCTTGTCTTAAAGTTGTCATAAACTACATTTAAACTAAGCCCATAGAACTTACATATCTTCAGAAGCGATAATATTTCTCCATAATCAAGTATAACCTTAGACGGCATTTTTATACCTCTTCAATAATTATACAACATCTCCTCAATTTTCTACAGTTCTTTCTATTTCAGTAGCAACTTTGATAGCCGCTCCACCCTCTAAATTGAGTTCCCTCAATTTATCTTTAACATTATCGGTAGCCTGGGGATCATATAGGAACTTCATAACATGATTAGCGATATTTTCGGGATTAACTGCACCTTGTAAAAGCTCAGGGAAAACCTCCTCACCAACCAAAATGTTAGGCAGAGATATGAATCTAGACTTAACAAGCATTCTTCCAACCAAATAAGTAAGTTGCGAAACAATGTAAGTAACGATGGTAGGCTTACCCATAATAGCCATCTCCAAAGTAGCCGTACCCGAGGAAGCAACAACAACATCAGCAACATCATAAAGAGCGTAATCCATATTGTTAAGGTACACCTTTATAACTCCCTCTAGCCCCCTCCTATCCAACTCATTCTTCACTTTATCCATAAAATAAGGATGAGCAACCACTAAGTAAAACTCCAGTCTATCACCTCTACCATCCCTCAATAACCAATTCACACTATCCAAAAAAACAGGCAAAAGCTTATTCATCTCTTGATGTCTACTACCAGGTAAAAGCAAAACCTTTTTGGTATCTTTCTTGAAATCTTTTAGGTAGTTTTCTTTTGAAGAATAGTTATTTCTTATCCTATCTACGAGAGGGTGACCAACATAAAAGGCATTATCAGAAACCTCTCTATATACTTCATAATCTCTTTTGAAGGTACAGAAAATCTTATCACAATACTTAGCAACCTTGTACTTTGCTCCCTCACCCCAAACTGAAACCATCGGAGGGAAATAATAAAAAGTCTTTATGCCCAGCTTCTTACATTCCTTCGCAAGCTGCAAGTTAAACCCCTGATTATCCACCAATACAACAACGTCAGGAACATTCTTTTTGAGATAACTGACAACAAACCTCAAAAGTCTTAACTTGGGCAAAATGTACTTTATTGATTCTGAAAATCCCACTGAACTTGTTAGTGTTTCGTCAGTATTCGTAATGTTAATCATTCCGGCTCTTTCCATGTTTTTGCCACCAATTCCAACACACTTTATCCCCTTATCAGAAAGTATTTTTATCACCTCAGAGGCACTTAGGTCACCTGATACCTCACCTGCAGAAAAGAAAACAAACCCCATGTAGTTAATTATAGAACTATTCTCAAAAAAATTTCCATTATGAAAGATTAAGATCCTAACTTATTTATCTTCTCCTTAACTGATTCGTACTTAGTTTTAGGTGTTGCTTCCTTGTCTATTCGCAAATCTAACTTCATCATTGCAACTATTCTCGGAATATCCCCAGAAACAAACTTAGATATAGCATTGTTAAGAGCAGAAAATATATCCTCGAGCTCACCAGTTATTACAGTGCTTGTTGGGTAAATCTCAACATTAACATTTTTGTTTTCCTTGAGAAGGACAAAAAACCTAGCTATTTCATCCGAAAGGCTAGCACTCTTCGCATCTATCTTTATAGGTATCAAAGATATCTCTAAAATTCCTTTCATAGAAATATCCTCCTTACATCCTGAATAAACCTTTCTTTTTCTCCATCAACAAATCTACGATAGCCTTCAAATTTCTTAACTTCCTCGTCATAACTTTCCAGGCACTGCTTTATTTTTGTTACTATCCTATCTATGTTTTCAACTTTAGAAGGTATTTTAAATTCATCCGGTAAAGTTATACATACTCAAATGTTTTTCGTGTAGTACTTACAATATAAATCTCTGCCAAGGCCATCGCTCTCGCCAAATTCTATTTCAAAAAATCCACTCTGACCTTTTCTAAAGGTGTAAATCTTATTCCTAATGTACGCTGTTCCGGTTTTATCTTGTAAGTAAAAATTTCCGTACTTATCCACATCAACAACGAACCCAAACACCTTATTCGTCTCCCCACTCAAAAGTTCCTTCACACTTCCATACCCAAACCTTGTAGAACTAAGACTTGAACTAAGCAAAGAAGCAGACACACCCATTATTCTTAGCTCATCAGCAATAATTAGCCTCAGAACCTCTTCCAATTTCAAACCTTTACTTATTCCTAACAACACACTTCTATCGTCTGTCTCGTCAAAAACTCCGCATTTTACTAGTTTATTACTTTCTCTTGGGTCATTTTTGCCTACTCTTTTGTAGAAATCGTAGAAATTCAAAAAATTAGCTCTCTTCCTTTCCTTTATGAGCTCCATAAGAAAACTTCCCTTTACCCTACACAGAATCAAAGGCAACCTTATTGAACTTTTAGAAACGCGAAAACTCCTTATATTCCCATTAATACTAGGTGGCAGTATCTTAAATTTTCTAGAAAGAGTTTGTAGAACAATTGACAGTTTCAAACTGTTTTTTAAAAGAACTCTATCGCTAAGTATATTTGTCAAAAACTTCTTTACATCATTTGCTTTAAGGTAAGCCAAGAAAAGAAATTCATAGAATGACTGCTTTTCAAGTGACTCTGTCCCTAATATTGGCTTGTATCGTTTTATATTATCAACTATCATTTGAGCCTTATCTTTAGGTATATCTTCTTCCATTATGAGCCTAAACAAATCAACTTCCTCTAGAACAGTACTTGTTCTATCCCTCTGGAAAATTATTTCAACAAGATTTTTTTTCACACCATCGCTTAGCGATGGTGGTAGAATATCTTCTATAAAAATAGGCACATTCCTCTCTATAGCTTCCCAAACAAGATGCCTAAGGTACGGCTTTGTAGAAAGAACCTGAGCCAAGTGAAAAAACTTCAAGCAATCTTTAAAACCTCTAATCTCGTAGTTTCTTTTAATGTTATCCCAAAACACACTTGCAACAGATGGAGTAATGAAATCTCTATCATTCCTTATTGTCTCAAATATTTTAGAGCCACTATAAATAGGAATACCTATGTGATTCTTGATGTTTCTAAACTTCATCACAATGTCATAAGATTTCCCACAAAATGCTAAATTCATCTCATTTCTAGATTTGTAGTGTTGAACCAAGAACTTATTTGAGGAGTAGAAAATGTTTTTACTTACCCTGTAAGTAGTAATAACATTTTCAAGGTATCTCGTCAAATTCTCATAATCCTTCAGTTTAACTTCATCAACAATTTTTGATATTAAATTAGAACCTAGGTGGACAGGGTATATCCTGTGAAATATCTCTTTGTCGAAATTCTTCAATAAAATCTTCTCTAGAACTTCCTGACTGTGAGAGTGATAAATATCTAGATAAAGTGGCTTTTCTCTCAAAAAGAACCTTAGCGGTATAACTTTCGAAGAGGTGTTAACCTTTATCATTTTCATTTTTCTCAATATCACAGAGGTAGAAAGAAGGTCAGAGGTTAGGTATCCGTGTTTTGAGAACTCTATTATGCTTAAAAAAAGCTTATAAAAAAACTCAGACAATTCGTTTTCCTTTATATAAATAAACTCTTTTCTTACCTCCTCATCTACCTTCACCTTTTCACTAACCAAAGCCCATAGCAAAGATGAATAATGTTCATTCGCTAAGATCCTATTGTTTTTTCTTAACTCTCTAACATCAACTAAATGTTCTTCAGTGTACAAAATTTTTGATAGTAATTCCTTACTTGTCCCCTCAAGGAAACCAAGGACACTGGTAGCATGTACAAAAGGATGAATTTCTTCTTTTATTACATCTCTAAGAAAAGCAAAATCTTTGAACTCTCGAGGAGCATTTATAAAGTAGAACGGCAAAAAGAAATCTACACTATCCACAAGGCTCTCTGCTAGATTTGTATTGGAAGGCGTGATACCAATTCCCAACTTATCAAAAAAAAGTTCTTTGAGAATCTTTACATGTTCTTTGTCATTTCCAGAATAAAAAATTATAGCGTTAAGTTCTTTTAAATCCAAAGGGCTAAGCGAAAAACTCAACTGAGAAAGCTTTTCCAAACTGTCTAATGTCAAAGGACAAACATATATCTTAATGGAATGATTACCAAAAATTAGAATTCTTTCAGGGGTAGCGAAAAGCTTTACCACCCCTTGATGCCCACTAAGGTAAATATCTTCTATCCAAAAGTTTTGAACTCTATCAATTATACCTACATACTTTATGCCGCTTTTTATTGCTTGTTCTTCTATGTCTACAACACCTAGAAAGGACTTTCTAGAATACGAAGTCTCTACTCCTATTATTCCTATCGGAGAAATTAACATTAAACAAAATTAATTGCTATTTTCTTCTCTGGAGTATGTACTTATCAGACTGCTTGTTCTTTTTCCTTGTCTTATAACCTAATGTTGGCTTTGCCCAAGGTGTCATCGGATAAGGATAACCTTTCTGCTTACCACCTTCACCACCACCATGCGGGTGATCTATCGGGTTCATTGCAACACCTCTGACCTTAGGTTTTATACCTAGCCATCTACTTCTTCCAGCCTTACCGAGTCTTATATTGACAACATCAGGATTACTAACCTGACCTATTGTAGCGTAGCAATCCAGTAGAACCATTCTAATTTCACCTGAAGGTAGCTTTATTATTGCATAATTACCTTCTTTTGCCTCCAACCTTGCAAAAGTTCCACCAGCTCTAGCTAATTGTCCCCCCTTACCAGGTTGTAACTCAATATTGTGAATTATAGTACCTACCGGTATATTCCTCAGAGGTAGAGCACAACCAATTTGAATAGGTGCATTCTCACCAGCCATTATTTTATCACCAACCTTTATACCTAGTGGTGCAAGTATATACCTTCTTTCACCATCCTCATAGACTACTCTACATATCCTTGCTGTTCTGTTTGGGTCGTACTCTATTGTTTCAACTTTAGCCCATATATTTCTTTTGTCTCTCTTAAAGTCAATTATCCTGTATAATCTCTTGTGCCCTCCGCTTTTAGTGAAAACTGTTATTCTACCTAGATTGTTTCTACCACCGGTTTTCTTGAGTCCTACAGTGAGTTTTTTATATGGCTCATCTGTTGTCAATTCAGAGAAATCATATCCAGTTCTATTTCTAGAACCATTAGTAACAGGCTTATAAACCTTTATACCCATAACTACCTCCTAAAAACACAATTTATTTTTTATCTTCCTTTTTTGCCTTCTTCTCTTCTTTCTTAGCTTTCTCAGGTTTCTTTTCTACCTTTTTTTCATTTACTTTCTCTTCTTTTTTAGGTTTCTCTTCTTTTGGTTGCTGCTCAACAACTTCCTCAAATATAGGTATCGTGCCTTTTGCCAATTTGACTATTGCCTTCTTCCAAGCAGATGTTCTACCGACTCTACCCCTCAATAATCTTTTCTTACCTGGAACTATCATAGTATTGACACTTTCAACCTTGACATTATAAAGTCTTTCTATCTCATTTTTTATTTCCATTTTCGTAGCGTCCTTAGCTACCTTGAAAACGTAAACTCCTGTTGGTCTATTGTCTTTATCGAGCATCAAATTGTTAGCTTTTTCAGAGAGAACAGGAGAAATAATAACCATTCTAGGCATACATCCTCCGCAAATTCTTCGCTTCCTTTGCGCCCGGCGGGAATCGAACCCACAACCCCCTGCTTAGAAGGCAGGTGCTCTATCCAATTGAGCTACGGGCGCTAGGAAACCTTTGTCATATCATTATAATCATAAACACTTTTCTTTCTCAAGTTGAAATAATAGTGCCTTTAAGCACCTTGCTTTAAGCAGTCCCAACTACCTTGTGTTTTTTATTGTGCTACCTAGCACAAAGTGCTATTTAGCACGTAGTGCTACTTAGCACGTAGTGCTATTTAGCACATCGTGCTATTTAGCACTTGTTTGTAAGAATGTCATTAGAGATGTAACATATATATCTTCGGCTGAGCAACCTCTTGACAGGTCGTTTACTGGTTTATTTAATCCTTCGAGCAATGGACCGAAGGCTTTCATTTTTCCTATTCTCTGAGCTATTTTGTAACCTATATTACCAGCATCTAGATTTGGGAATATGAAGACATTTGCTTTACCTGCAACTTTGGAATCTGGGCACTTTATTTTAGCAACTTCCTCTGAGAATGCAGCGTCAAACTGTAGTTCACCGTCAAATTCAAAATCAACATTTCTTTCTTTTAACAATTCAACTGCCTTTTTAACTTTGTCTACTGAAGGTCCGCTTCCGCTACCTCTAGTAGAATAGGATAATAAGGCTACTCTAGGATAATCGTTCAAGAAATTTTTAGCAAAGTTAACAGCGTTTATTGTTATGTCTGCCAATTGTTCAGGTGTTGGGTCTACAACCAAGGCACAATCAGAAAATACAACTCTCCCATCACTACCTATATTCGGGTCACTTGAAACCATTAGAAAAGAACTAGACACTGTTGTTACATTCTTTTTGGTTTTTACTATCCAAATTGCTGCTCTTATTACATCTGCTGTTGGGCTCATACTACCTGAAACCATACAATCAGCTATTCCTTTTCTTACTAGCATAGCTCCAAAAGCATTTATGTCGTTTCTCATGTAATCAGCGCATTGGTCTTTTGAAACACCTTTGTGTTTCCTAAGTTCATAAAACTCTTCTATGAACTCGTCCATGTACTCGGAAGTTGAAGGGTTTATGATTGTACAATCAGAGATATCCACACCGTTTTCCTTTGCTATGCCGTTTATCTTGTCCTTGTCACCTAGAAGAATAAAGGATACATTTATCTTTTCTCTCTTTAGCATGCCTATGGCTTTAATCACTCTGGGGTCAAAACTCTCAGGATATACGATTTTTACATTCATTCCTTCAATTTTTGACCTAATCTCATCAACAAAATCTATCATAAAAACCTCCAAAAGTTTAAGAAAAGATTTTAAAGTAGAAACGCTGGTTCTATCAATGTTATCTGAAGTTTACCAGAGAGGCTACGCCTCTCTGTATTTTTGTTAAATTGCCTTCAATTTTTCATAGCTATCCCGATTATTTTAATATGGTTAACACTAAAAAAGACTATTACAAAATACTAGGTGTTAGCAGGAATGCAACGATAAAAGAGATAAAAGAGGCTTATAGAAGGTTAGTAATCAAGTACCATCCTGACATATCTAGGAAAAAAGAGACCGGGGAGATGCTAAAAGAAGTAAATGAGGCTTATACGGTTCTTTCAAATCCTAAATTAAGGGAAGAGTACGATAAAAACTACAAAATTGAGATAAACAATAATGGAAATGGCAAAAATGAGGAAGAATTTAGTATAAAAAAGGTTATTGATTCAATAAAAAAGACAGTAAAGGTAGCTATAATGGAACTACAGAGAATAATAGATGAAGCAAAATTAGATAGGAACATAGCTAAGTTGTCAAACGAAGAACTTCTTCAAAGAGTGGCTTTTTCTGAAAACGAATTTGTTAAGATTGCTGCACTGAACATAATAAAGATGAGAAAGAAAAGGTCAACAATACCATATCTACTACAGATATTACAATCAGATTCTACACCGGAGAAGATAAAACAAAAGATAAAGGAAACACTTAGGGAATTAGGATATTATAATATTTAAGCACAATGTGCTTTAAGCACATCACTTTAAGTAGTCCCACCCGCCCTATTTTATTGTTGAGAGGTTTCACCTCTCTACACTCTCTAGAATATGTGGATTAAGAAAGTTCGCTCCTTGAATTGTAATTATCGTCGTTGTTTATATCAGGGCAGACACATAGGGCTATACATCATTTCATACGAATTAAACAGAGATAATGAATTTCAGGATTGTATTTCATGATTAGATTTTTCTTCAATTATTTTTATTTCTTCTTCTGTTAAGTTGTAAAGCTGATATACAAGTTGGTCTATCTCATGCTCAAGTCTTTTTGCCTGTTCTTGTTTTGATTGGTTTGTGTCATAATCTTCAGATTGGGTAAGGGTGAGGATTTGGTCTACTTTTTGGATTATTTGGTCTGCTATGGATTGGTTTTCTTTTGTGATTGGGGGAAGGGGAATACGTTCAACATATTGATTAGATAATAAAAATCCTGTATCACCATATAAATGGACATAAGTCTTAATATAAAAGTCTATAAGCTTAGAATTTAAAATACCTAAGATATATTTTAGATTTTCACCAACTAAGAAAGCCATTGAATCTAAAATATATAAACCTGCTGAGACTAAACAAAAAGAGAACTGTTTAGTTACTCTTTGCCACACTATCTTTTCTTTTTCAAATTCTGGGTAGTAATCCGATGCCCATCTTTGCAAAGCATACCACTCGTATCTAATTCCTGTTTCATCTTTATTTCTACTAGATAACC
>JAPYWX010000162.1 GCA_028276145.1 Spirochaetota bacterium | reverse complement strand
TAGATGCAATACTAAAAACAATAGAAAGTAACATAAGAAGAAGCGAAAATTATGATTTCGCAAAAGTGTTCCTGTTTGACGAAACACATGAAAAGAATGCTCTATACAAACTAGTGAGAATGCTAAAAAAACCTTTTGCCGTAATGGATACCTCAAACATAAAACTAAAAGAAGATTTCATAATAACTTACGAAGATTACATAAAAATGCTTGCACAGAGTGGCAAAAGCTACACAGAAATAAGTCAAACGATAGAGGAAATAAGGCACTTCTACGAGATTAACAAAATAGTGAGTGAAGCAATTGTGCCTATTTTCTTCGATGAAGAAGTGATAGGAGTAATAAGAGTTATGTCAAAAAAGCAAAAACTAAGTGCAGGTGCTATCAAAAGATTAATATCTCTATCACAAAATGCATCACTCAAACTAGAAACAGAAGGTTCATTTGAAACAATAACAAAAGATCCTCAAGAAATAATAGACTTAAGTGTAGGAGGAATGAGAACTATAATAAGAGACCCTAATTTCTGCAAGTATGTAAGAATAAACAAAAGGATGTTCTGTCAAATATTTTTCCCAGACAAAACTTACGTTAAGGTGTTAGCAGCGGTAGTAAACATATACGCCAGAGTATCAGATGAAATCGTAGATGTAGGGCTAAAATTCTCAGCTAACATAGATTGGAAAGATAAGGTAAAAATCGAGAACTTTATAAACTCAATACTTGACCTAGAAAGAAAAGGTGCTCACAGAATAAAAAAATCAACATAAGGGGGTATCATGAGAAAAAATATTGTATTATATTCTTTTTTGGCTATTCTCTTGTTCGTTTCCAACTTTGCTTTTAGTGATTATGTAATAATAGTAATTGATACCTCTCTTAGTATGAACAGAAGAGTCATAGATAGTCAAAGAATCTACGACATAGCACTCAAATCCCTATCAAATGCTATATACTCTTTAAAAAACGGTGACATCGTCTACCTTGCCGACTTTAATGAAAAGACATACATCAGAGGTCCAATAGAAATAAAAGGCACTCACACAAAAGATGTTATAGTCAAACTCATGTATGGTACCCAACCGTACGGCAAATGGACATTCACCTACCAGATGCTAAAAGACATATCAACTTTAGTAAAAACCAACAACATACCTCCCGAAAAATCAAGAATAATAATAATCTCCGATGGAATAGATGACCCACCCATAAAAACTAGAGAGTACCTACTTGAACTAGATAAAGTAGCAACATTGTTTGACCCTTCCCAACTAATTTACTACATATCCTTAGAGAAATTAGTTAAACAACAAAAAGCCGAAGAACAAAAAAGCAGCATAAAAGAAAAAATAAAAGGCACAAAAATCTCTGTCATAGAAGCAAAAGAACCAGAAGAAGCACAAAAAGTCATAACAGAAACCATCAAAGGCGATTATTTGATGAAAAAAATCCTATCACTAATGGGAATCTTTCTTCTTGCAATCCTACTGCTAGTTGTACTAGCAAACATATCAATAATACTCTCTTCTAAGAAGAAATCAAGAATATCCAAAGTTATATGCACATCAGGTAAAACCAAAAAGACCTTCCCAATCCCACTAGCTAAAAGGACAATTATAATCTCAAAAGAAAAAGGCTACATAAAGCTCAAAGATTGGAACTACGAAGGAGAAATAAAAATAAAATCAACTATTTCAGGATACAGGATATTTGTAACCAACACATCAAAAGTTATTTCTCCATTCAAAAATGGAGAAATAATAACAAAAGGTTACAAGTTAATAGTTTCAAACTACACATTTGAATTTGAGTAATAGGTATCCCAGACTCCTAAAGCCAGCTAAGAAGTACCATTAAGCACCAGTACTCTTAAGCACACAGTATTTTATTCTAGGAGAGAGGCAGAGCCTCTCTCATTTTTCTAGAAAGTGAATAAAACTTAAAATTAAAATATCGGTCGGAGGGGAAAATGTTATTGGAAAAACTGAACGAAGACTATAAAGAAGCTGTGAGAAACAAAGATGAAACAAAAAGAAACACTATTAACCTTCTTCTTTCCGCCCTAAAGTATAGGCAGATAGAACTAAGAGCTAGCGGTAAAGAGTTAACAGATGAAGAAATAATTGGAGTTATCTCAAAAGAGATAAAGAAGAGGAAAGAGGCAATAGAACTCTATGAAAAAGGGAATCGTCAAGATTTAGCCGAAAAAGAAAAAAGGGAACTTGAAATCCTCGAAAGCTACATGCCAAAACAACTTTCCGAAGAAGAACTACTGAAGATAATAGACGAAACGATAAAATCAGTAGGCGCTTCATCACCATCCGATGTAGGAAAGGTAATGAAGGAACTAATGCCCAAAGTAAAAGGTAAAGCTGATGGCTCATTAGTCAAAAGTTTAGTTGAAAAAAGATTAGCAAGCTAAAATGAAAGTCTGTATATCAGAGAAAACCTTACCAGGAGACATAGAAACCCCTGTTTCAATATACCTCAAGATAAGGGATATTTCCCCTTTCTCGTTTCTATTGGAAAGTGTCGTAGGCAATGAAGTAATAGGTAGATACTCTTTCATAGGAACAAAACCTTTTGATATATTCAAAAGTGAAAAAATAGGAGTAGATGAAAAAACTGGCAAATCCATAGCAAAATTTCACATAGAAGGTGCGTCAAACGTATCAGGAGAAACGAACGACCCATTTGAAATTCTCAACAGTTTACTTGATGTTGAGATAGTAAAGTGCTCGGGTGAACCTTTTGAACTACCGTTCTATGGTGGCTTGGTTGGATACATATCGTACGATGCAGTAAGGTACATAGAAAGAATACCCGACAAAAACCCATCAGAAATAGATTTTCCAGACCTCTACTTTATCGCTCCATCCATCCTAATATGCTTTGACAACATACTCAAGCTGATAAAAATCATATCAATAGAACCGGTAACAACAGATGAAAGAGAGGCAATGAACAGAGGTACAAAAGCAATAGAAGAAATAATATCAAGAATAAAGGAACCTATTGACATACCAATAGTGCCATTCTCTTACAAAAAAGAAACAATAGAGTGGACCTCAAATGTAACAAAAGAGTCATTCATAAAATCAGTTGAAAAAGCCAAAAAGTACATAGAAAATGGGGATATATTCCAAGTAGTCCTATCTCAAAGGCTAAGCTTTAAACTGGATATTGACCCCTTTAATGTTTATAGAAACCTAAGGATGATAAATCCTTCACCTTATATGTTTTTCCTCAACTTTGGTGACATATACATTGCAGGTTCATCTCC
>JAPYWX010000177.1 GCA_028276145.1 Spirochaetota bacterium | reverse complement strand
TATTCTTAGCTATAGATACCGCCTTGACTAAACTTCTTACAGGTTTTGATGGTGATAAACCATCATTAGCATCATTACCAGAAGTAGAAACATAAATTGAACTACTACTCAAAGGTGAAGAAGAGCAACTAAACAGCACAAACAGCACCGCTAACACAGCCAAAACACCTAAAAAATAAACTACTCTCGCCATAAAACCCTCTTATTAAATTAAATATACATTAATGAAAACAGAAATTTCAAAACGAATTTTTACTCATCCCCTTACTTTATTAAAAACCCTTTAAAACCCTCTCACCTTCATTGATACCACTAGCCACATTACTTAATCATTATTACATGAAAATAAAAGAACAGTGCTATTAAGCCTCTCATCCTTAAATTCTAATAAAGTCTACCCCCTCCCCTAAATCCAAAAGGAAGTACTACCAAGCACGAAGTGCTATTAAGCACATTACCCTATTTAATGTAGAGAGGTTAAACCTCAGAGAGGTTAAACCTTCAGAATAAATGAAGTTGACAGATTGACTTAAAAAAGTCTTGACTTAAAAAGTCTTGAATGCCAAAGCTTAGAGTTTTAAAATTTACTCAAGTTGGAGGTAGCAAATGGATGTAAAAACTATAAAAGAAATCTCCATGGACATAATAGGGAATGTAGGTAAAGTTATCATCGGTAAAGTGCCACAAACAAAACTCATCCTTGCAGCAATGTACTCTAAAGGACATGTACTCATAGAGGATATACCAGGTGTAGGTAAAACAATGCTAGCAAGAGCTATAGCCAAAAGTATCGATGCCGTATTCAGAAGAGTTCAAGCTACACCTGATTTACTACCCTCTGACATAATAGGCGTATCAATCTACAATCCTGAAACGAAAAAGTTTGAGTTCAGAAAAGGTCCAATAATGTCAAATATCCTACTCGTTGACGAAATAAACAGAGCAACACCAAAAACGCAGTCAGCACTGCTTGAGTCAATGGGCGAATCACAAATATCTGTTGAAGGGATAAGCATAAGCCTGCCATCACCATTTATAGTGCTGGCAACACAAAACCCCATAGAGTTCGAAGGAACCTTCCCACTACCAGAAGCACAAATGGACAGATTCATGATCAACATATCTCTTGGCTACCCATCACCAGACGAAGAAGTACAAATTCTAACATCCCAAAAAGAAAGACATCCCATAGATTCCATAGGTCCCGTAACAACAGTCAAAGAAATAACTCAAATTCAAGAAGCCATAACAAAAGTATACATAGAAGAAAGCTTAAAGAAATACATCGTAGAAATAGTAAACAGAACTAGGAATCACCCATCAGTATTACTCGGAAGCTCACCAAGAGGTTCATTATCTATCTTCAAAATGGCGCAGGCAATCGCAGCAATAAACGGAAGAGACTTCGTAATACCCGAAGACATAAAATATGTCGTACTGCCTTGTCTAAAACATAGATTAATACTCAAACCTGAAGCAAAACTAAAGAACATCAAGCCAGAAGACATAATAAACTCCATCCTCGAATCTGTCGAGGTACCGATAGAAGAAAAAGTATGAAAATATTTTTCATTATCCTTTTTAGCTTAATATTCATCATAATTTTCCCGTTCTACAGCATTATTCTAGCAATAACCTCACTGCTACTAGCAATATTCCTAAACAATGTCTACCTATCAATAATTGAAAAGTCCATAGTAGTGAAAAGGTATATCGAAAATAACAAAATATTCTTCAGTGACTCAACATCAGCAGGTATAGTAATAGAAAACACAAGCATACTACCAATACCAATAGTATATGTAAGCGACTACACAAGTTCAGCACTTTCGCTGAAACAAAAAGAAGTTTTCACAATTTCCATACCACAAAAATCAAAAATAACCCTAAAATTCAGAGTATACGGCACTAAAAGAGGAGACCACTACCTAGGACCAACAATCCTAGAGATAAAGGACATTCTGGGAATATCACAAATAACAAAAGAGTACGATACCACAGGATTCATTACTGTCTTCCCCGCTCTGCTGGCACATGGAGAAATAGAAAAAAGTAATTTACAGCCCTACGGTGAAATAAAAAATAAACTTCCTATATTCGAGGACATAACAAGAATACAAGGAATAAGGGAATACCAACAAGGCGACGAAGTGAGGAGAATAAACTGGAAACTATCAGCAAAACACAACAAACTTTATGTGAATTATTATACCCCAACAGTATCATCAAGTAGTGTAATAATTCTAAACCTATACCACCCGGATTTTGATATGAAATATCCGGACTTTTATGAAGAATTCGCTATAGAATTGGCAACAACAATAATATTTGACCTACACCAATACAACCAAGAAATCGGATTTGTATCAAACGGAGAAATAAGAAGAAAAACATCAATACAAGGAAAAACACTAATAGAAAATCCTAACGGCATCGTAGAATTACCAACAACATCAGGAAACGACCATATTATGACTATATTTGAAACTCTAGCAAGAATATACCCTCAAAACAAAATTGACTTATACAAAATGCTAAACAGCATATCAATAAAAATACCCTGGGGCTCAGCACTAATAGTAATAACTCCCAACATAGATTATGAATCACTCCTTTACTTAGCAGAAATAGCAAGGAAAGGGCACCAAGTATTCCTTTACAACGTTCACCCAAACAAATCACTACAAAACTACCAAAGTGCAAACATAAAAAGCTTCAACACCCTAAAACAAGAAAATACCATACAAATTGAAAGAGTTATGTAAATTAAGAAAATTTCTTTGAGACAAAATCTACAAATTCGCTTGTTCCTTCAAATATCACTCTAGTGATAGGCTCTGTGTTTGACTCCCTTATGTGAATCCAACCAGCCCCAAAACCAAACCAAACACCATCTAGCTCGTTCTTCTC
>JAPYWX010000161.1 GCA_028276145.1 Spirochaetota bacterium | reverse complement strand
ACTGACCTGCTCTTCTTCTTAACCTTTTTCCTCCCAAACCTAACTAACTGATTGATAGTAGGCATACTTCCCTCACAATTGTAAAACATTTTATAATTTCCACCTCAATAATTTCAAGTATCGAAGATTATGTTGAAAAACACAACAGGCTTAGCCTGTTTTTTAATATTTTAAATTGAGATACCATGAAGCACATAAATCAAGTAAGTGCTTATAGCACTTTGTGCTCAAAGCACTTGTGCTTAAAGCACTCTTAATAGGAAAGAACTATTCCTTGCAAAACCTCTTAAGAGTAAAGAGATGCGTAGCATCTCTTCGATAAAAATGGGAAGGTAGAAATTACCAATTATTGTTTGCCTGAGTAGACTCAAGAAAAGTTGAATTTTTGAATATAACTACCTGTTCTTGAATGAAATTTAAAGAGTTTTTTATACTGTCTTTCATGGGACTAAAAGTTGTTATACCTGTTGCCGGTAAAGGCACAAGGCTAAGACCACATACATTACTTATACCTAAAGCATTAATAAATGTCGGAGAAAAGAAAATAATTGACTACATAATGGATATTGTGGTACCTTTAGCACCGGAAGAAGTTATTTTTGTAATAGGATACCTAGGCGATATCATAAAAGAATACATTGAATCAGCGTACCCCAAAGTGAACTCTTCATTTGTGATTCAAGAAAAACCTCAGGGGCTAGGCCATGCTATAAGTGTAGCTTCCCAGAAAATAAACGAAAACGACAGTCTGCTCATACTACTGGGGGACCTTATCTTTTTCGCAGATGTAAATAAAGCCATAAAAGAAATACCAACAGGAGAACACACAATATCAGTAATGTCCGTTCATGACCCACACAGGTATGGAGTTGTTGTTTTAGACAAAAAGGGTAAATATGTAGAAAAACTTGTTGAAAAGCCATCTACCCCCGTCTCTAACTTAGCAATATCAGGTATCTATTACTTTAGCATAGCAAAACCTTTACTAGAAAGCATAAAATACATAATATCAAACAACATAAAAACCAAAGGAGAGTACCAGCTAACCGATGCCATGATGGAAATGGTAAAAAAAGGTGAAAAAATAAGCGTCTTCCAGATAGAGGAAATTTACGATTGCGGAAGCAAAGAAAAGCTAATAGAAGCAAACAATAAGCTACTAGATAAATTCTTTAAACATATCGACATAAAGAGTCCAGCAATAAACATAAAAAACTCAGTAATCATACCCCCGGTATATATAAACCCTAATGCTTACATAGAAATGAGTGTCATAGGTCCATATGTTTCCGTTCACAAAGGAGCAAACATCAGAAACTCAGTTATCAGAGAAAGCATAATTGAAGAGGGAGCGTATGTAGATGGTATGGTAATGGATAAAAGTTTAATAGGAAGAGATAGCTATGTAGAAGAAGCCTTCAGAGAACTCAATATAGGTCCCCATTCAGAATACAAGAAAAAGAGCTTATAGCCATATTAAAAACAACATCTACAAATTTGATAATTTATGTTATTTTGCTTCTGAATTAATAAGAGAATTAAATAGGTGGAGTACCCCATGGATGGAGAGAAAATAAAAAAGTTCATTCAGTCAATTAAAATGTATAATGATGAACCTAACAAAAGAGTTTTTAGAGTTGACAGAGACTGTTATGTTATATTCACAGGCTTCTCTGCACTTGACGAAAATCCTTTTATAAGAATAGGTTATTCAAAGTACATTGAAAAGTTCAAACAGTACATAAGCAATGTAATAATTGCAGCTGGTTATCTCTCCTCCCTAAAGGAGGAGATAAAACAAATAGAAACAGAAGAATACGAAACTAATTTCATAGTCCCAGAAAGTATATATAATGTAGTCCTAAAATTTATAAGACCCACTTCTCACCACAAGGTGAACGTAAACGTTATAGACAAACAAACCTTAGAAGACTATAGCTCAGTGCTTAGAGAAATAAGCCAAAAATACAAGTCTTATGTCCTACTCTACGACAATGGAAACTTTGCTGTAACGTTTAGCGGAAAAAAAATCTTTGATATGTTCAGCGCAATAAACAGAGACCTAACAACTTCAAAATTTTTATTCCTTACCTCAAACAAAACAACGGAAATATATCCACTAGAATCAGTTGTCAGATTAGGTAACTCCTACACAATATTAACAAACTCTGGGAATATAGCAGTAATAGGGCATGAACTTGATGAGACCAAACTCATAAGAAACCTTTACCCAACATCAAAGATAAAAACGGTTGTAGGCAATGATGTAATACCCCTTATTGATTTCATAAGGCTACTAAACAGCCGAAGCTCCATCAAAGTCTACACAACAAAAGAGGTATATGATGACTTCAAAAAATTCAGTTTAGGCATAAAATTCGTTGATGTTAGTGATAAAATAGATATCATAAAGAACATAAATATAGTTTCTGAAAAAGAAAAGTACTACATTCCTCTAAAAGACAACAACGGAATTGAAAATGACCTCGTGATGAGTGAAAACAAAGAGAACTTAAAGAATCCAATCATATTAGAGGAAGGTGAAGTATTTCTTCTAAATACATTTGCTAAAAGTAAGCTTCCGCCAATATCCACTGACATATTCCTAATAGACCCCGATGAAATAGAAATTGAAAAAGTAACAAAAGAATTTGAAGCTAACGCTTCAAAGATCTTCTCAAGAAAAGTATTAGCAGAAATAATCAGAGAGTTTGAAAATGATACAAACAGAATAATAAGAGACAGAAGAAGGTTCGAAGAGCTAGCAAAACTTTACGAAGAAATACAAAGCTTAAGCCTAAGCGAAAGGGCAGATATACTAGTCAAGGCAGAAAAATTGGAAGGAACAGAAAAAGAAAAAGAAATAAAAAGTTCAATTGAAGGTAAAGAACAAGAAACCAGATTGAAGAAGGCAAGCACAAGTAAAGAAAAAGTAGAATTAACAACTAAAGCACCAAAAGAAAAGGTAAAAATAATGAGAGAATTAATTCTAAAAAATTGGTGGATCATAGCATTAGTTGGACTACTTCTAATTCTGGGTAGCATAACATTTGTCTTTAGAGACACTATAAAAGAAACACTAACTAGATGGTCTCTAGAAATTCAGCAAACAAGCGATGAAAAGAAAATTAGCAATATACTCAATAAGCTTGAAGATACTTACGAACCTGAATTAACAAAAGTCCAGAACGAATTAGGTATCACAATAACCGACTACGACATATGGGTTTATGTTAACAAGGTAGCATTAATAAATGGCTATAAACCTCTAACCTACAAAAAGCCAAAAAAATGGGAAGATCCTGATTGGATATACCCCGGTATGAAGCTAAAGCTAGTTGATGACACAGTCATAACAGTAAGACC
>JAPYWX010000160.1 GCA_028276145.1 Spirochaetota bacterium | reverse complement strand
TGGAAAATGTTTTACTGAAAAGTAGAGTATGTTAATGATTATTCTATCTGCTTCCTTCATAGAGGGTTTTTAAGTCTGAAGTGTTTGTAGCTAATTGTTTCTCCTATAACTACTATTCCATAAATTCCGTCTCTTACTGCGCCAGGGTTAAAAAAAAGTATTCCATTGATTTCTTTTGCTAACGGTTGATGAGTATGCCCGAATAGTACAATTTTAGAGCCATTGGAAAAGGCAGCAAATTTGAGTTTTTCAAGGCTATTGTGTGCTTCAAATAGATGTCCGTGTGTTAGCATTAGCTTTTTCCCATTTATTTCTAGGTTTTCTACCTCGGGAATGAACGGAGTTGTTGGGTCACCTCTTAATTCGTCTATATTCCCTCTTACCATTATTATCTCTTTCTGTTTTTCCTTTATTTGCCTTACGAAAGGCTTCATATCAAACCATGTGTCTCCTAAATGTGCCACAATATCTACGTTATCTAATTCTATCCTTAGAATATCAGCTATGAACCCAAGGTGTCCGTGAGAGTCACTTAAAACTAATATTTTTTTTGCTTGCATAGTATAAATTTAATATTACATTTCAATGCTTTCTTCTTCTCTTCTTAAACCTTTTGCTATGCCTCTTTTTGAAGAAAGTATAAAGTCGGAGATGTATTTTACTATTTCGTCATTGGGGAAAATTTCTAGTATTTTTTGAGCTGCTTGTCTTATAGTGTACTCGGACCTATATATTATTTTGTAGCATTCTTTTATTTTGTTTCTTTGTTCTACTGTGAAGCCTCTTCTTCTTAGGCCGATAGAGTTTATCCCTACAACTTCGGCAGGTGTTCCTACCGCCATTGTAAATGGCGGTATGTCTTGTGTAATTTTTGAAAGTGCTCCAACAATTGCATATTTCCCTATTCTTGTGTGTTGGTGAAGTCCAATCAAAGCTGATACGAAAGCACCATCTTCTACTATTGAGAAACCTGCTAATAAAGAGTTGTTTACTAGCACTACTTCGTTGCCTACTTTAGCATCATGTGCTACATGTGAGCCTACCATCAGTAGACAATTATTACCTATCACAGTTTCGCTTTCTTTTGATGTAGGTTTGTGTATTGTTACGAACTCTCTTATGACGTTTCCGTTCCCTATTCTAACGAATCCTGTTTCTTCTCCTTTGTACTTTAAGTCCTGTGGATCTGCCCCAATTATTGCATATGGACCTATTTTGTTTGATTCGCCTATTATCACATTACCATATATACATGTTCCTGTTTCGATTATTGTTCCGTCACATATTGTTACATTGCCTTTAATTGTAACGTATGGTCCTATTTCAACTTCCGAACCTATGGATACATTACCTTCTATTATTGCTGTTGGGTGTATTTTAGGCATAGATTACTCCGTTTGGATTGCTGCCATCATTTCAGCTTCTGCACAAACTTTATCATTTACTTTCGCTACGCCTTTAAATTTACCAAACCTGCCTGAAATTTTTACAACTTCAACTTCGTAGACTAGCTTATCTCCAGGAAATACAGGGTTTTTGAATTTTACATTGTCAATTGCTGCAAACAGTATTATTGGTTTCTTTTCACTGTTTGGGTCAAAATTTATAAGTTTTAGAGCTAGAACACCGGCACATTGAGCCATTCCTTCTACTATAAGCACACCAGGCATTATTGGATAACCTGGAAAGTGACCTTGGAAAAACCATTCGTTTATCGTTACATTTTTGTAACCTATCACTCTGGTTTTACTCATCTTCTCAACTCTATCGACTAGCAAAAATGGGTACCTGTGGGGTAGAAACTTTTGAATTTCGTTCACATCAATATTTACATCTTGTAATTCTTCTTTTAATTCTTCCATAAACACCTCCCAAATTTTTTTTAGAATACAAAAAGAGATTTTAAAAGTGAATTATTTGTCTATACCACTTTGTGCTTAAAGCACTTTGTGCTTGAAGCACTTGTGCTTAAAGCACTTTTTTATAGGGTTAAGGGAGGCTTTAGCCTCCCTTATAAAGTTTTTGAAAGCTTGATTAACAATTTGAATTTTTGGCTTTTTGAGATTATCTTATTCTATAAGAAGGGGTTATAAAATGATTAGGTTAACAAGGTTTTTAGTTTCCGTAAGTTTTGTCCTAGTTTTGTTGTTTTTGTTTTCTTGTGCACCGGGTAGAAGCAATACAGAGTATAAGGAATCAGTTAGAGAGTTTGATGTTAAAAAACAATATGATGTTGTAGGGGTGGGGGAGGAGTATTTTGAAGCTAGAAATAGAGCTATAGTTGATGGTTTTTCTAAGGCTTCTATAGACATAATAGGTAAAAAAAAGTTTGATTCAAACAAAGAACTAATATTTGGGGAAGCTAATAATAGGAAAATTATTAAAGATTTAGTTGAATTTCACAGTACTAAGATTTATTCGGTAGAGGGTAAAAAGGCTGTTGAAGGGTATGTTATAGTGGATATGGAGGGTTTAAAGAAATTCCTTGATTCCTTACCTCTTATCGAAAGAGGTGAAGAGCTTGTGACTTCTAAAGGTTTGAAAGAGGGGAAAGCTGGACCTGTAGAGGTGAAGGTTGATAAAGTTAGCAAGGTAGGAGTAGAGGAGGAAGCTAAAGAATTTGAACTAAAGGAAAGTTCTCCGGTTAAGGACATGGTGTTTTTGGTTTTGCCGCCGAGTGATAAGTTAAAGTCATTACAAGGTGATGAAGATTTGAAGATGTTTATAGAAATTGTTAATTCTGAATTGTCTAGGTTAGGTTTGAGTTATATTGATTTGAATAGAGCGATGGATTTGTCAAAGAAGTTTTCTTTGATATATGAAGAGAAAACAGGTGAGGCGATGTCCATAGCTCAATTGGTTGCTCAGGAAGTTAAGGCACCGGTTTATTTAGAGGTTGATATTAGTTTTACCCCTAAGTTTGTTTCGGGTAATTATGTTGAGTTGGTAACTTCTGGTACTGTCAAGGCTTATGATTCGTCTACTGGTAAAGGTTTGGGAGTTGTTCCTTTCAGTAGAGAGCTTAAATCTAACAAAGGATTATATCAGACAAAGATTGAGGTTATGAGAATAGCGTCTAAAGTTGGTGTAGGTAGGATTCTTGAAACTATAGAGAATTACTTTTCTTCTGGGGTTTCAATATCAGTCAAAGTTGTTGGATTTAAGAAAATTTCAGATGAGAAAGATTTTTCGACTTTCCTAGACTCTCTACCTGGAATTAATTCGAAGAAAAGGAAAAGTATTTCAGGTAATGTTGCTGAGTATGAAGTAAATTACAAGGGAGGAGTTTCTGCGTTTGTTGATGACCTTATAGATTTGGCTTCTTCTCACCCTAAGTACTCAAATATATCTGTTGACCAAAGTGGGAATTTGGTTATAATAACATTAAGATAATAGCTTCCTTATTGTTATGAGTAGAGATGTTACTAGGTAATC
>JAPYWX010000018.1 GCA_028276145.1 Spirochaetota bacterium | reverse complement strand
TCGTATTCAGAAAGAGTTTTTAACTCTTCTATAAACCTTCTTCTCTCTCTATCATCAAGGTTTGCAAGCTGTGTGAAACCTGACCCACCAGCGATTATATCTATTCCAAATTCTGTCTCTTTGATTATATCCTTAAGCATCATGTTACCTTTGATAACATGGTAAAGGTTATACTTTGGTATGACACCCAGAACAACATTAACATTAGCGAGTCCCAAATCTCCGTCCATAACCAAAGTTTTCTTTCCCATCTTAGCGAAAACTATACCCAAATTTATAGCTAGATTTGTCTTACCAACTCCACCTTTACCACTAGCTATTGATATTATTTTTGGCTTCTCAGAAACAACACTACCAAGAGCTTCTTTTAAACCTTGTACTTGATCCTCAATTATCATACTTACCTCCAAACACAAACATAAAAAATTTAAACAATATCATCAAGAGCCATTTGTACCAAATCAACAGGCCTTATAGCCATTATATCCCTTTCAACTCTTTGTCCATTCGTAACAAAAGAAAGTGGTATACCAGAGTCATACAAAGCAGCAACCGAAGAACCAAATGTCGTTGTCTCGTCTATCTTCGTGAGTATAACATTAGAATAATTTAAAACACTATACCTATTGATGATATCTAACATATCCTTGTACTTGGTAACAGCACTCATAACCAAAGAAACAAACAAATCATACTTCCTCAAAACCTTCAGATGGTCACTTAAGTCATTTATTGTTATAGTGTTCTTAGGACTAGTACCCGCAGTATCAATAAATACGATATCACTGTCCCTCCCAAAATCCTGAAGAGCATTAGCTAGTGACTCCTTGTCCTTTATTATAATCATCGGCACCTTGAATATTTCAGCAAAAGATTTAAGCTGATGCGAAGCTCCTGCTCTATACTTGTCAAGAGAGAAGAAAACAAACTTGTTTTTCTTGAGAGCACCCCACTGAAAAGCTAACTTAACTAATGTTGTCGTTTTACCAACACCCGTAGGACCAACAAGTATAACTATCTTCGGTTTTCTGTTGAAAACTATATCCGTAGAAGCAACCTTTATCCCCTCAGCTATCACATCCCTAACCTTACTATATATCAAGAAAAAGTTCTGTTTTTCATCTTCAGAAAACTCATTATCTATTCTGTCCAAAATCTTAGTTATGAAGCCTATAGGGAAATCCTTTTCTAGCATTTTTTCTTTTATCTTCTCAAAGTTCGCTTCCTTATTCTTTAGGTAAGAGTAAGCAATTTCCCTAACCTTCTTGTTGTCCATCATCACATCTTGTAGCATCTTCTTTATAGCGTCAATCTCCTTATAAAGAGAGGAGGCTATTTCACTCTCCTTTGTTACACTAGAGTCAGCAGATTGTGAAACTACACTCTTCTCTTGATGCTGAATCCTAGTATTCTGATTATCCTGGGAATCAAGAATCTGGAACCAAACTTGATAAACTGTCTTAGCTCCTATTCCTAGAAATCCCCCCTTCTTTATAGGCTTCTTCGTAAGTATAACAACTCTGTCAGCCGAAATATTTCTCTTCTTTATTTCATTATACAACTTAGGTTTTAATTCTGATATGTCCTCAACCTCAATGCTAAAGTAGTTCATACTACACTCCTACAGGCTCACTCATAGAAATAAACCCTACCTGCTCAACACTAAACGGAGGCACAATTTCATTATAAGACAAAACAACCAACTTTTTGTAAACTCTATAAGACACCTCTTTTACAAACCTTCTAACCCTACTAGAGCACAAAACAACAGGAGTAATACCATTATCCAACAATTCCTTAACTTTATCCGAGAGCCTATTAAGGAAGTCCCTGAGAATCCCCGGGTCAACATCGTATATAAACCCTGCCTCTGTCTCCTTAATTGAATTAGCAAAAATCTCCTCCAACTCCGGGTCTAAAGTTATAACCTTTATCGTGTCACCTTCAGCATAATTACTTATTATCTGCTTAGCAATTGCTTGCCTCACTTGCTCAGTTATGACCTCTGGATTCCTGGTATATTCAAGAGCATCAGCGATGCTCTCTAAGATATTCCTCATATTCCTTATAGATACACCTTCTCTAAGTAAATTTTGCAACACTTTAACAATAATACTCAAGTTCTTATTCACATCCAAAGCATCAACAACAGCGGGAAATTCTTTTCTCACAACATCAAGTATCTCTTTAACTTCCTGTCTACCAAGAAGCTCACTAGCATTATCTTTTATGACTTCAGTAAGGTGCGTAGCAACAACCGAAACAGCATCAAAAACATCAAATCCTTGAAGCTCAACTTGCTTCTTATATTCAGGGCTTACCCATTTAGCAGGAAGCTTAAATGCAGGCTCAACTGTATCAATTCCTTGTATATCCAAAGACCTCTTAGGATCAATAACCAAAAGCCTATCAGGATAAACTTTATACCTAGCGACTTCTATACCTCTTATCTTTATGACATACTCATTAGGGTCAAGAGAAACATTATCTCTTATCCTTATCGGTGGCACTCTGACACCTAACTCCTTAGCTATCCTAGACCTAACCAACTTTATCCTATCAACCAAATCTCCTCCCTGTGATTTATCGACTATAGGTATCAGATTATAACCTATTTCTATCTCCATCGGTTCAACAGATATAACCTCTTCAACAGTTTCAAATTGCTTCTCCTTCTTAGCTTGCTCTTCCTTCAATTTCTCCTTTTCTTTCTCTACTATCATTTTCCTTTCCATAGTAATGCCAAGGTAAAGCAGCCCACCACCTATTGCAAAAAGCTGAAGAGTTGGGAAACCAGGCAATACACCAAGAATTGACAAGAAACCACCAGTTATATATAGAGTTCTTGGCTGCACAGTAAGCTGCTTAACAACATCCTTACCGAAATCCTCACCAGCAGCCGACCTTGTGACAATTATACCCGTAGCTGTAGACATGAGCAAAGCCGGAATCTGCGCAGCTATTCCGTCACCAACAGCAAACAAAATATAATTATTGAGAGCAGTATTTATATCCTCACCCCTAAGCCCAACACCAATAATCAGCCCACCTATGATGTTAACAAATATGACTATTATAGAAACAATTGCATCTCCTTGAACAAACCTAGAAGCACCGTCCATAGCACCGTAGAAATCCGCCTCCATCCTAAGCTCTAATCTCCTCTGCTTAGCCTCTTCTTCCGTTATGAGTCCAGCATTCAAATCTTCATTAATACTAAGCTGCTTACCCGGCAAAGCGTCCAAAGTGAACCTAGCTGCAACCTCAGAAACCCTCGTTGCACCTCTTGTTATAACTATAAGCTGAACAATGACAAGTATAATGAATATAACCAAACCAACAACCACATTGTTACCAACAACAAAACTACCAAAAGCCTTTATTATCTCTACATCAAAGCTAGCACCTTTAGAAAGTATGGCTCTGGTAGTAGATATATTCAACCCTATTCTGAAAATAGTAACTATGAGCAAAAGAGTAGGAAAAACAAAAAAATCAGCAGGCTTTTTGACATAAAAAGTCGTTAAAAATATACCCAAAGTGATGGTAATATTGATAGATATTAATGCGTCAAGAAGAAAAGACGGAAGGGGTATCACCATCATTAAAACAGCAAATACCGCCGTTATCGCCACAAGAATATCAATAGAAAACCTCTGAAATATATTCAAACTCCCCTCCCTTTCCCTAATACAAATTTTAAAAATAAAAAATTTATCTTTCAAATGTTTTCAACAGTATTGATAAACCTTGGGTAAATAGCACTTCCTTACTAAATAACACTTCCTATTGAAGAGTATAGAGAATAGAATCTTTCAAATAAAGGATAGGTGAGGTGCTAAATAGCACCTTGCTTAATAGCACATTGCTTAATAGCACCTTGCTTATTAGCACCTACCTAATTTATCAAGAATGAATAGAAGCAAAACCTTTATTAAGAAAGGTGCTAAACCTTCTCTTCTCTCTCAACCTTCGGAGGGAAAATAAGCGAAAGAGCGATAGAAATCACCAAAATTCCCAAAACAATCGCCAAAGAGACATAAGAAGCTATGCTAATATGGAAAAGTTCTTTGAGAATCATTTTTAAGCCTATGAAAGACAAAACAATGGAAAGACCATATTTGAGGTAAGCAAAAAGAGGCATGATACCAGCTAATGCGAAGTACATTGACCTTAACCCCATAACTGCAAATATATTTGACGTATACACAACGAGCAAATTCGTAGTTATTCCGAGAACTGCCGGTATAGAATCAATAGCAAAAACTATATCAGTAAACTCTATAACTAGCAAACACAAGAAAAGAGGTGTAAACAAAAGCTTTTTATCCCTTACAACAAAAAATTTACCATCCTCAAACGAGGATGTGAAATTAAGATGTTTCTTAGCAAATCTATATATGAACTTCTTCTCTATATCTCCTTCATCTTCTTTCTTGAATATCAACATGACACCAGTGTATATAAGGAATAGACCAAAAACTACAAAAAGCCATTCAAAAGCATTCAAAGCAGCAACTCCAAGGAATATAAATAACCCTCTAAACACTACAGCACCAATAACACCCCAGAACAAAACTTCATGCTGAAAATTTTTAGGTATACCAAAAAACGAAAAAATAACAAGAAAAACAAAAAGATTATCAACACTCAAAGACCATTCAACAAGATAAGCAGTTACATAATCAACAAAAACATGTCCTCCCTTAGAAAACCAAACAAGCACACCATACAAGAAAGCTATCAACATCCAAATACCCGAAAGAATCAATGCTTTCTTAACACTAATCTCTTGAACTTTTTTAAAAAACACAAACAAATCAAGAAAAAGAACCACAAAGAAAGTAAAAGCAAACACTAGCCACAAGATAATATCACTCATGGATACCTCATTGTTGAGATTTATTATTAAAAACACACTCCGTGTGTTTCAATTTTTTCATTGAAATACCTTACTTGAAAATCTTATAATTTTCTCGAAACTAACTTTAGAGGTTTCTCGAAGATGAGACATGAGTTTTCTGAAGCGTATAGGCTAAAGAGAGTTCCACCGTACATATTTGCTGTCGTTGACCAAATGAAAGCAGAAATTCAAAGGAAAGGAGTTGATACAATTGACCTAAGTTTGGGTAGTCCTGACCTAAAACCTCCACAAAAAGTAATAGATAAACTCAAGGAAGCACTAGATAGGAACGATGTACATTGCTACTCAAGGTTTGACGGAGCAATAGAAAAGGAATTCAGAAAAGAAATAGCAAATTGGTATGAAAGGAAATTCGGCGTAACACTAAATCCAGATAAAGAAATAATACCAGTAATAGGCTCAAAAGAAGGTCTAGCACACTTTGCACTAGGAATAATCAACAGTGAAGACATCGTAATAGTTCCATCACCTACATACCCCGCTCACTTCAACGGAGTAATAGTATCCGGAGGCATTGTATATTATGTACCATTGCTAGAAGAAAACAACTTTGTCTTAGACTTCAAAAAGATAGATCCAGGAATATTGAAATTAGCTAAAATCCTAATAGTTAACTATCCTCACAACCCAACAACAGCAGTCGTAAGAAGAGAATTTTATGAAGAGTTGGTAGATTTCTTCAAAGACAAGGATATAATAATCGTAAGTGATATAACCTATACTGAACTCGTATACGAAGATGACTTTGAACCGTGTAGCATTCTTCAAGTCAAAGGTGCAAAAGACTTTTGTATAGAATTCTATACACTATCCAAAAGCTACAGTATGGCTGGGTGGCGAAGCGGATTTGCCGCAGGCAACCCAAAACTAATAGAGATACTCAAGAAAACCAAAAGTTACATAGATTTCGGTATATTCAGAGCAATACAACTAGCATCAATCGAAGCATTGAACAACTGTGACGATTACATAGAGGATTTAAAAAATACATACCTTGAGAGGATAAAGACATTCGTAGAAGGTTTGAATAGAGCAGGCTGGCGAGTCGAAATGCCAAAATCAACGTACTATGTTTGGGCTAAAATACCACTTAAATTCTCTGCCCTAACATCCCTTGAATTTACTAAGGTGCTCATGGAAGAAACAGGTGTAGTATGTGCTCCTGGAAGTGGATTTGGTGAATATGGCGAAGGGTTCGTAAGGTTCGCCATGGTACAAGACAAACAGAGAATAAAAGAAGCTGTTGTAAGAATAACCAGATTCCTATCGAGGGAGGACTAATGTTTGTAGACACACACTTTCATCTTAACATGATAGAAGAAACAATAGAAAAACAAATACAAACAATAAAAAATTCAATCTACGAAGGGCTAAAGACAGGAACAAACATATACACCTCTCCAGACGCTCTAGAGCAAAACAAAGATATACTACCTGAATTGGAAGAACTTGGTATAAAAATAGCCTGTGGCTGGTACCCAGAATACACACCTTCAAACGAAATTATAGAGAAGCTTGAAGAAGTAATAAAAAAGTATAACGTATTCGCAATTGGGGAAATAGGACTTGAGTACTACAGAATGCACAAACCCAAAAATGAGCAAATAGAACTATTTGAAATGCAAATGGAATTAGCAAGAAAACTAAAAAAACCAGTGATAATACACTCTAGAGATGCTTTTGAAGATACCATAAACGTGCTAAGAAAATACAAAGATGTATCGGGAATAATTCATTGCTTCAGTGGTACAAAAGAAATGATAAAGCATTATCTAGACATAGGATACTACATATCCTTTGCTGGCAACCTAACATTCAAAAATGCTAGAGACTTACACGAAGCAATAAAGTACGTTCCAATTGATAATATTTTCTTTGAGACGGACGCCCCATTCCTTGCTCCTACTCCCTTCAGAGGGCAAAAAAATTATCCTCACTTTGTTAAGTATACCTACGCTTTCGCCGCACAGTTACTCAATGTTGATTTGAACGAACTAGTTTTTACAGTAAAAGAAAACTGGGAAAGATTTTTGAATCAATATTCATCACTAAAGTAAAATTCTTAGGTGTCATTAATAAGGTTCATAGATGTTTTCTTCTCATACGATAATCAGAGCTACGTATTTGAAAGGTTAAACTTTTCATTAAGCGAAAAAGGAATATCCGGAGTAATCTCAGATGTTGGCAAGGGAAAGTCAACTCTACTAAAACTCATAAAGGGAATCCTAAAACCTACAATAGGAAGCGTAGTAGTAATGGACATAGACACATCAAGAGCAGACAAAAAACAACTCATGATACTACATTCCAAAGTCTCAATATCCTTTCAAGACGTATTCCTAATAAGTAACATGAATGTTTTTGAAAATTTATCATTGCCACTTTTCTACAACACTGACCTATCACAAAAAGAGATTGAAAAAATGGTAGATGAAGTTCTAGAACAATTTAACATCCAACAGATAAAGTACGAATTACCCTCAGAATTAAGCATCTCCGAGGCTAAAGTCATATCAATAGCAAGAGCATTCATAGGCAACCCTAGAATAATCCTTCTAGATGACCCATTTTCATCACTTGATAAGTATTACCTGTCATTGGTGATCGAACAAATAGAAGAAAAATCAAAAAAGTCAAAGATAATATTCTCTTCATCAGATGACGAAATGATTTACAACCTTTCAGAAGAGATGATTATCATCAACTCCCCAACAGAAGTGAAAGTATTAGAGAATCAAAACAAGAAATAAAATCCATCATAGAGAGAGGCTTACGCCTCTCTACACTCTCCTATTCAATAGGAATGTCCTATTAAGGACAAGCGCTATTAAGCACCTGCTTCGCTTGATTTTTGAGAGGTTTTACCTCTCCCTACTACTTGGAATATATGAATTAGTATGAATTAAGAATGTTCTATAAGCACAAAGTACCGTAAGTGCATCGTACTGTAAGTACATCGTACTGTAAGTACATCGGTGAAATTTGAAAAGGGATATCTTGTATAATTATCATTGTCAAGATGTCTAAAACCAAAGAGGCAGAAAAATCTTTTTATGAACTTCTCATTACTGAGTTGCCAATCATAATTACCTTCTCAGCATTCATAATATTTAGAAGTTTTTATTCCAAATTATCAACAATAGAAATCTTCGTAATCCTCTTTATTCTATTACCACTTTCATCACTAACTAGGTTCCTCACCATAAATTTCATAACCAAAAGTGAAATTGACAACCTCAAGCTCATGCGTTATTTAGCATTCTCAGGTATTCCTTCTTATTCCGTTGTTTTTTTCATTACCTTACTGGTTACGCAGGCAATATTTGGGAAAATCTCACTTTTAGAAATTATTCTCTTGACAACTGCATTTTTATCAGCTACAGTTATATTATCTCTTCTTTCACTAGGTATACTCATAGACGAATACTTTGACCCCAGAAAATCAAGGCAAGGCATAGATATTGTAAAAATCCCCGTAATCGTTACTGTTTTCTCATTCATAGCATCAATAGCTATCATTTTCTCAATAGTACTGACTAACGCATACCTAAAAACGAACTTTTCCATATTTGAACTAATAATTTTAAATGTGTTAGTAGCTTTATCAGTATACATAACCTTAAAGAAAATCTACAGCACAGTTGAAAAAGACATTGCCAAAATAAGAAAGTTACTCCTAGAGAAGGATAACAATTCCTCAGGGCAAAAAGATATAGAAATGTACTCAGAAGAACTTAAAGAACTCCAAAAAGTCATACAAAGAATAGAAGCAGACTATAAACTAAAAAACTCCATTACAAGGAAAGTTATAAACAACTCAAAAGAAGAACTACAAAAGATAAAAGAGAACCTCAGCAACCTACTAGAAACAATTGAAAAATACCAAAAAAGCAACATCGAAACAACTTCTCTTAGATACACACTAAATGGAATCTCCACAAACCTAGCAAACTCTATAGAAAGTCTAGAAAGTATCCAATCCGAACTAATCCATATGAAAAGAGATGAAAAAGTAGACTACATAAAGAAAATATTAGAGCACCTAACAGAAGAAAGAGAAGCAAAAACAAAAATCATAGAAACCCTAAACTCAGTCCAAGAAAATCTCAAAAAAGTACAAGACAAGCTTTCTATTCTCTACAGAGACATCCCAAATTTCATTAATAACACCGATAAGATTTATAACCTAGTAGAAGAAATAAGAAACATAGGCTTCAAACTCAACAACCTAAGTGTTACTTTAGATATAGAGCTAGCGAAAACAAAGTACGAAAAACAAAAACTATCGGTAATTTCAGGAGAAATAAGGAAAATCTCAGAAACTATATCAAAAATCCTCTCCACAATAAAAGTTTCCGAAGTTGAAAATCACAAGGTAACTACAGAAGTCTCATCACTCCTGGACTCTTTCTCGTCACTAGACACAACCATAAAAGAACTAGCCAAAACAACTAGTGAATCCCTAGAGAACATAAAAAAATCTCTAGCAACTTTAAGTACAATTTCTGAAAGATTCTCTACTTTAACCTCTTCAATAGACACAACTGAAGAAGAAATAAACTTAATAACTAGCTCCCTACTCAAATTGAAATACATTCTTCCTGAAAGTAAAAAAGACATCTCTTCATTCAATGAGTTAATAAAGAAAATGCTTGAGGGTATTCCAGAGCTTAAAGCCGAAATAGAAGAAAAGATCAAGGAAATAAACCAGGTAATCAAAGAACTTGAGTTATAACTGTAATTCTAAAAATAAATCAAAGGGGGTATCTACCCCCTTGTACCAAATTTACTTTATAACATACTCTGTATCAGGATCAAAGAGATGCAACTTCTCAACATCAACAACAACTTCTCTCTTCTCGCCAAGCTTCACATGAACAAACGGATCAACTTTAGCAACAAATGGGTGTTTCTCAGTAGCAAAGTATACAAACTGCTCGGCACCGAGGATCTCAGTTATCTCAACGTTAGCAGATATAACATTTTCATTAATAGGGCCGTTATAAGTTGACCTATCATACAAGTGCTCAGGCCTTATACCCATTATCACTTTCCTACCAACATACTCAGATACCTGGGAGAACTTACCCTTTGGTAATAATATTCTGAAAGAACCTTCGTTGAGGTAGTAATTATCACCTGCCTGCTCAACTGTAACCTCAAGGAAGTTCATCGGTGGGCTACCAATGAAGCCTGCCACAAACTTGTTAACAGGATTTGCGTAAACTTCCAAAGGAGTACCAACTTGCTGAATTTTACCATCCCTCATTACTACTATTCTAGTTCCAAGTGTCATTGCTTCTACCTGGTCGTGGGTGACATATATAGTAGTAACACCTAACCTAGCGTGAAGCTTGTTTATCTCTGCTCTCATTTGTACTCTCAACTTAGCATCAAGGTTAGAAAGCGGCTCATCAAACAAGAAAACCTTCGGTTTTCTAACTATCGCCCTACCCAAAGCTACTCTTTGCCTTTGTCCACCAGAAAGCTGCTTCGGTTTTCTGTCAAGCAATGCTTGAAGCCCTAGAATCTCAGCTGCTTCCTTCACTCTTTTATCAATTTCTTCCTGAGGAACCTTTCTCAACTTCAAGCCAAAAGCCATATTCTTATATACAGTCATGTGCGGGTACAAAGCATAGTTCTGGAAAACCATCGCTATATCTCTGTCCTTAGGAGGAACATTATTAACAAGGACATTGTCAATCCAAAGCTCACCTTCAGTGATATCCTCAAGCCCAGCTATCATTCTCAAAGTTGTTGTCTTACCACAACCAGACGGACCAACTAAGACTATAAACTCCCCATCGTCAATTTCAAGGTTAAAGTCATCTACTGCCCTGACACCGTTTTCATAAATCTTAGAAACGTGCTTGAGTATAACCTTAGCCATAATTACCCCCTTTTTATTATCTTGAATTATTGTAAATGATGGATATTAATTTGTAAAGAATATCTTTAAGTTCCTTCCTATGAACCACAATATCAACGAAACCATGATCTCTGACAAACTCAGCTCTTTGGAAACCTTCAGGCAACTTCTGACGTATTGTCTGCTCTATAACCCTTGGTCCAGCAAAACCTATAAGAGCCTTCGGCTCAGCAATTATAACATCTCCAAGCATGGCAAAACTAGCTGTTACTCCACCAGTTGTCGGGTCAGTTAGAACAGAAATGTAGAACCCACCATTAGACTTATAATAAGACAAAGCGGCAGAAGTTTTAGCCATCTGCATAAGAGAAAGTATACCTTCGTGCATTCTTGCACCACCAGATGTAGAAACTATTATAAGGGGTAATTTGTGCTTCGCAGCGTACTCTATAGCCCTCGTTATCTTCTCACCAACAACGCTACCCATACTACCACCTAAAAAGTTAAAATCCATAACACAAAGCTCAACATCAATCCCATAAATCTGGCAAGTTCCAACTATTACAGCTTCATTGAGCCCTGTCCTTTCCATAGTTCTCTGTAGCTTCTCTCTGTATGTTTCTTTACCATCAAAAAAGTTAAGTGGATCAGTTGAAACAATATTAGCAAACTGCTCTTTAAAAGTCCCCTTATCCGCAATTAACTCTATCCTTTCCTTAGCAGAAATCCTAAAGTGATAATCACAATTCAAACAAACAGAAAGATTCTCCTGCAAATCAGAAGTGTACATAACCGTACCACATTCAGGACACTTAACCCAAAGATTCTCTATCTCTGCCATCATCTCACCCTGAAAGTTAAGGATAAAAATAATTTTACAACAAAATCAAATTTATTAACAGCATCTTACGATGCTGAAAGTACCGCACACAATCAAACATAATCTTCTACTATGTTAGAAAAGATAGGAAACAACATCAAAATCAAAGCAATAAAAAAGGAAATTTCAAAAAAACTTACTGTTCCAGGCTCAAAAAGTATAACAAACAGAGCTTTACTAGTTGGAGCACTGAACAAAAGTAAAATCAAGCTAAAGAATGTTCTTATATCAGATGACACCACACACATGCTAAACGCACTAAAGCTGATTGGCTTTGAGTTCACAACAACAGAATACTCTCTATCCGAACTCAGTAACCAAATAGAAGAATTCTACGAGTTTATCGAAATTTCAAAAGGAATCAAAGACAACTTAGTTGTAGAAATAGGAGGCACAGGCTTACCCAAAGACAAGAAAGAATTAACCTTGTACACTGGGAACTCAGGAACAACAATGAGATTTTTAAGCGCTTTCGTTCCATTGCTAAACGGCAAAATAACGCTAGACGGGGACCAAAGAATGAGAGAAAGACCAATAGGAGACCTAACAAAAGCACTCAGAACATTAGGTATAGATGTAATAGACAATAACGGCTACCCACCTATACAAGTAAATGCTACTGGCTCAGTAAAAGGCGGTGAAACCCAAATTTCAGGTAATATGAGCAGTCAATACATTTCAGGCTTAATGCTCTCAGCACCTTACTACTCCGAGGGGCTAACTATAAAAATACAAGGAGAACTTGTCTCTAAACCATTCGTAGACATGACAGCTAAAGTTATGGAAAACTTCAATGTAAAAATACAAAACAACGACTATAAAGAAATAAAAATACCACAAGGCGAATACTCAAGAGAAAAAGAATTCTCAATAGAACCCGACTTAACCAACGCTTTCTACTTCTTATCAATCCCGTGTATAACAGGTGGAGAAGTATACATATACGGAATCGGTAAAGATTCCATACAAGGAGACTTGAAATTCACAGAAATCCTAAAAGACATCGGCTCTGAAGTAGAAATAACCGATAACTACATAAAAGTCTCAAGTGACGGTAAACCAAGAGGCAACAAGGTTTTAGATATGAACGACATACCAGACTTAGTACAAACAATGGCAATAATATCTCTCTTCGCAGACGGTCCAATAGAGATAAGAAATGTCAGCAATCTAAGAGTGAAAGAAACTGACAGAATAAAAGCTCTATGTAACGAGATAAAAAAATTAGGTGGAGAAGTAGAAGAATACCCTGACGGGCTAAAAATCATCCCTAAAAAAAATTACATACCAGCAAAAATATCAACATACAACGACCACAGAATGGCTATGAGCTTCGCATTAGCAGGACTAGCCATTGACGAACTAGTAATAGAAAACTACAGATGTACCTCAAAAACCTTCCCAAACTTTTGGGATTACTTGGAATTTGTCTACATATAAATCTATCGTTCTTGCAACGTATTCTCATAGTAAAACAAACTTATAGGTACTTAAGCACCTTGTGTAAGTGGTATTATTAAATAAACAAAAAGCATTGAAAAACGCAATTCTCTAACAATAAATCTATTATTGTTGAAAAACAACTAATAATTATTGATAATCATAAACATGAACAATGTCACAATTACAAAAACCAAAGACATACATATCATAAAGCTAGAAGGGCTACTGAATGTAGAATATGCAAACAATCTAGAAGTTATGCTAAACGAACTAATGATAAAGGAAACCCCTAAAAAGGTCATTTTTGACTTTAGTAACCTAGAACATATTTCAAGTAGTGGACTAAGAGTAATCATGAACTTTTACAAAAAGATAGCATCTAAAAACGGTAAACTCATTATATGCTGTGCAAAAGAAGGAATAAAAAAGGTCCTAAAACTGGTAGAGTTGGATAGTATCCTCAAACTTTACGACACAGTTGAAGAAGGAATCAGAAGTTTAGAAAATCTTTAGAGCTATTATCAAAGTAAGGCACTTCTTCTTTACTCTTGCTCTTCTCAAGCTCCTTTATTATTTCCTCAACATTTTGGCTTTTACCAGAGGAATGAATATCGCACTTTTCCGTGGGTTCAGTACCAACTATAAAGTACTCTCTTCTAACCTTAGGGCAAAAAGGTGTAGCTAGCTTACCTGATTCAGTACATACATCCACGCTAGTTATTCCGCTAGGCATATTAAGCTCTAGAGGTGGCAAATACTTTTCTTTTCCTTTATAATAATCTCTCATATACTCACCAAAAACAGGTGCAGCAATAGCTCCACCAACCATTCCTCTACCCATAGAAACCGAAGATTGGTCAAATCCAAACCATACAACAGTAACCAATCCATCTGTAGTAAAACCAGCAAACCAAGCATCACGCCAATAAGATGTCGTACCAGTCTTCCCAGCACATTCTCCATTAAATCCTACTCTCCTAATACTAATTCCAGTACCATGATTAACAACATCCTTCATCATACTTGAAACTATAAAAGCAGTTTGCGGTGAAATAACTTGCTGTGATACTCTCGGCCCACCTTCAGCTAAGAAATCCTTTATCACCCTACCATACTTATCCTCAATTCTCAAAATGGCAATAGGATCTATCCTCGTTCCCATTCGTGGAAACACAGTAAAAGCCGCGGCAAGATCCAAAGGAGAAACTTCTAGAGTTCCCAAGGCTGAAGCCATGCTATTTATATAAAGATTCACCTCCGAAGGTGATAAATTAAAAAACTTAGCTACATAACTCCTCAAAACTCCTAACCCTATCCTTTCCAAAATCTTGACACTAACAACGTTTAGCGAAAGCTTCAAAGCATCTCTTACTGTAGTCAAACCTTGGTAGCTACCTTCGTAGTTTTTAGGCGACCAAACAGTACCTTGATAGGTATACTCTATAGGTTCATCAACAAAAGGAGTAGCAGCAGTAATAAGTCTAGAATCAATACCCGCCGAGTAAAGGAAAGGCTTAAATGCAGAACCCAACTGTCTCTTCGCCTGTATTGCTCTATTGAACCTGTTAATAGACGAAAATTCACTGCCTCCTATCATTGCTTCAATATACCCATTCTTGGAGTTAACCGAAACTAAAGCACACTCTATCCTGTTCTTACTCTTCTCGACTATAGAAAACTTCAGAAACTCATCATAAGAATTAGCCCTAACCGCCTCACTACCTAATAGCTCGGAAACAAGGGAAAGAGCATAGTACGAAAACTTCACATTCTCCTTAATTCTATAAAGAGCCGAAGAAGTCCTAACCTCAAGAATCGGAACTACCTGACTCACAAGTCCCAAAAGGTCAACATATCCTACATAAGCTTTAGTACTCTGAGCCCAATTTGCATCGTAAAGGCTCTGTGCATAATCTCTGTACTTTTTCAAATACTTCTCCGCTATAAGCTGCTTGTCGAGATCAAGAGTTGTGTAAACTTTAAAACCAGATTTATAGACAGCCTCATCACCAAAAAGCTTAGCCACAGTTGACCTAATATACTCAGTAAAAAATGGAGCATTAACAGAAGTTATCTCTGCAACTCTTAACTTGAGTTCCGGAAGTCTCAGGATATAAGAAGCCCAAAACTCAGAGTAGTACTCATCCACCTTGTCCTCTGGAATAACCCCGAGTGAAGCCATTCTCTTAAGAACTAAATAATGCCTCTTCTTAGCATTCTCAATATTAACAAACGGCGAATAAAAATTAGGTCCCTTAGCTATAGCAGCAATAAGTGCTGCTTCCGGAACAGTCAAATCTTTGGCACTCTTGCCAAAGTACACCTGGGAAGCCATCTCAACTCCATAAGCACCAAAACCAAAGTATATCTGATTCAGGTATATCTCCATTATCTCTTCTTTGGAATACTCTCTCTCTATCTGTAAGGCATACCAAGCCTCAACTATCTTCCTAAATATACTTCTCTCCCCAGTTGTAAAAACTCTTTTTGCAAGCTGTTGGGTTATGGTGCTAGCACCCTCTCTAACCTTACCAGCAAGCAA
>JAPYWX010000159.1 GCA_028276145.1 Spirochaetota bacterium | reverse complement strand
AATGTTTGGTAGTTCTTTGAGGCTTTTCAGGTTGAAGTATTCTAAGAATTTTTCAGTTGTTACATAACTTATCTTGTCTGCTATGTTGTCGTTTGTGATGGGTTTTATGAATCCTTTTTCTATCAAACTTGAAATTGCTCTTCCGGATGATATCCCTCTTATTCTGTCTATTTCGCTCTTTTCGATGGGTTGCTTGTAAGCTATTATTACGAGTGTTTCTAGAAGTGCATCTGAAAGCTCTGAGTCATTTGTTTCTTCTTGGAATATTTTACTAAGGATTTCGTAGTACTTGTCTGATGACGTCATTTGAACATGATCGCCGAACTCAAGTATGGTTATTCCTGATTCTAGCTTTTTGTATCTGTCAATTAGATTAGAAATGACAACTTCTAATTCAACATTTCCAAAGTAATTTTGAAGCACATCTTTTAGGAAGGACTTACTAACTTTCCTGCCACTTAAAAAAAGAATTGCCTCTGTTAGACCTTCAGGAGTCATTATAATTTTGTTTTTTAGAAGGGGGGAAGTCCCCCGTATAATTATTTCTTGAGGTTTTCTTCGATGTACTTAACAGCGTCACCAACAGTTCTTATCTTCTGTGCATCTTCGTCAGATATTGTTATACCGAACTCTTCCTCAAGAGCCATTATTAGTTCGACTATATCAATGGAGTCAGCCCCTAGATCCTCAACGAAGGAGGCTTCTGGGGTAACTTTTGAAGCATCTACGCCAAGCTGGTCAACGATTAGGTCCTTTACCTTCTCAAAAATATCTGCCATAACATCCTCCTAAAATTTTTTAGGTTTATTATAAAGATATTTTTTTTAACTATTCAACATCAAAGGGAGAGTGTTGAAAAATTAACAGGCTGATGCCTGTTCTAGTAGAGAGGCTTTGCCTCTCTTCACATTCTAGAAGAATTAGGAAGTAGGTAGTAGCCTGTGAATTTTCTAACGCAATCAGTATAACTTGAAAATGAAAGGACAATTTATTATACTTTTTTTGTAAAAAAGTATAATTACTAAAACAATGAAGGCGCAGATAAGTTTTCCGTTGGGTGTTGATCCTATTTTGATTACGGGTGTTAATGATTATAACCTTAAAACCTTGGAAAGTAATTTCAAGGTTAAGATATATCTGACGCAGAATTCTTTTGTGATAATAGGTGAAGAGCAAGATGTTAAGTCAGTTAGGAAGATATTCAATTCTATTTTCGATTTGATAAGCAATGACAAGATAGTTTCTGAGGATGATATAACTTTACTGATAAAGCAGTACAAATATGAGGACCCTTCGAAGAGTATAGACCTGGATAATCTTTTGGCGAAAGGTGTTGTTGTCTCTAGGAAGAATAAGGTAATAAGACCTAAAACTATAGGACAAGCTGAGTACATGAGAGCAATAGAGGAGAGTGATATCGTCTTCGGTATAGGGCCAGCTGGCACAGGTAAAACGTATTTGGCTACTGCCATGGCTTTGAATTATCTCTATAGAAATTTGGTTACTAGGATAATCCTTACAAGACCAGCTGTGGAAGCTGGTGAAAGTTTGGGGTATCTACCGGGGAACATAGAGGAAAAGGTAAATCCGTATTTGAGGCCCTTGTATGACTCCATCTTTGATATGCTTGGTCCTGAGGAATACTTTTCACTTATGGAGAAAAATATAATAGAAATAGCACCTTTAGCATTCATGAGAGGTAGAACTCTGAATAATTCTTTTATAATCCTTGACGAGGCTCAAAATACTACTAAGGAACAGATGAAAATGTTCTTAACAAGGTTAGGATTTGGCTCAAAAATGGTGATAACTGGAGACACGACTCAGAGTGACTTGCCTAGAAACAAAGAATCGGGGTTATTACATGCTAAGAGGTTGTTTAGCAACGTTGCCGGAATAAGAATAGTTGAACTTTCAAAAGAAGATGTTGTAAGGCACGATTTAGTTAAGGAAATAATAAGGATTTATGAAGAAGACGAGGAAGGAAACAAAGATGAACGATAAGGTTGTAACTATAGATGGTCCTGTTGGAGTTGGGAAAAGTACAGTTGCGAAAATCCTGTCTAAGAAGTTAAATTACACGTATTTAGACACAGGTGCAATGTATAGAGCTTTCTCTTTGAAGGTTTTGAAAGCAGGTATAAAGGTTGATGATATAGATAAGATTGTGTCTCTCACTGAGGTTACAAATATAGAGTTTTCCGGGGGAAAGATTTTTTTAGATGGTAGGGATGTTTCAGATTTGATTAGAACTAAGGAAATAGATGATATTGTGTCACAGATTGCTTCTATACCTGAGGTCAGAAGATTCATGAGGTCAGCTCAAAGACAGATAGCAAGTAAAGGGTATGTAGTTTTGGAAGGTAGGGATTGCGGAACAGCTATATATCCCGAAGCAAAATATAAGTTTTTCCTTACTGCCTCAGTTGAGGCTAGAGCTAAAAGAAGAATGAATGATGAGAAGTACTCAGGTAAGTATTCATCGCTTGAGGAAGTGATAGAATCAATAAATAAAAGGGATCAAATTGACATGAGCAGGGATGATTCACCTTTGAGAGTTCCCGAAGGTTCAATTGTAATTGATACTACAAATCTGTCAATAGATGAAGTAGTAAATTTAATTCTTAGCTACATTAAGTGATTGCTAGAATGAGATGATAATTTTTCGTATTTTCCCCACGACAGAAGCATTACTTCCTCCTATTGGTATATTCTTACCTTCTTTTAGATTTAGGACGAAGAAGTCATTTATTTTCTTTGTTGTTCCGAGTATAATTTCGTCACCGTAGACACACATAACCTTGTCATTATGCTCAATATTTCTCGTTTTTTCTACGATTATTAATGTCCCTATGGGTAAGTCTAGATTTATGTTATTAGAGATGTTGCTTTTTTCTGAAATTTTGAATATGAAAAACCTTTCTTCATCTTCGTTATCTAGCAAGTCTCTGGATAAGAAGATTGCTCCTTCAGAATTCTCTAATTTTATACCGCTCTTTACTTTTTTACAAGATGTATATATGCCCAAAAGTACATTCTGAGGTATTGAGAAACCAACTTTTTCTGTCAAAGAGATTCCTCTGGGTACATTCTTTTTGAGAGATATATATCCTTTTTTAGCTAACTGTCTTAGCCTTTGGAAAACACTTTTTATTGTTATTCTGTTTGCTTTTGCTATCTCCTGGTACGTTGGCGGAATAGCGTTTTTCTTTATGTAGTCTATTATGAATTCTAGGGTTTCCTGTTGTGCTTTGGTAAGGTCATCCCACATGGCAACAGTAAATGATAAAACATATTACCTCATTCTTTCTATGATGAAGAATTTTGTTGAAAAAATTTTGTGCTTCATAGCACGTTATGCTTAATAGCACTTTGTGCTATGTAGCACCTTGTGCTATTTAGCACCTTGTGCTACTTAGCACCTTTTTATTAATATTCTTAACTAGAGTGAAGAGATACGATAGCATCTCTTCAGATAACTAGGGTGGGCGGGTG
>JAPYWX010000158.1 GCA_028276145.1 Spirochaetota bacterium | reverse complement strand
CAATTATTGCTTCTTTGGGTAACAGCGATACAATGTTTTTTATTTCTTGAAGTTCTATCAAACTGTAGAGATTTGTTTTGAAAAGAATATTTAAGTTACTTTCAAACGGAGGGTATATTGTTGCCTCTTCTAATTTTGAGGTGCTTACTTGTGTTTCTGGATTAAATACCTTTATTGCTTTGATTTCGTCAAATTCAAATACTATTCTTATAGGGTTCTCATAAAGTGGTGGGAATATGTCAATAGTACTTCCTTTGTGTGCCATTGTTCCGTAGTCTTCTACTTTATCTACTACTTCGTAGTAGTTCTCTAGCGTTTTAAGTAGTTTGGTTAGGTTTAAATTTTCTCCTACTTTAAGGTGTATTATTGGGTGTAGGTTATCTTTGTTGATTGTTTTTATACAGGCTCCTTCAAGTGAGGTAAGAACTACGCAGTTCTTTTCCTTTAGTAGGTTTATCAAAGTATTTTGCCTATCTCTGAGGTTGTCGATTGGTGGTATGGAATTTATGTATGGCACTGCGTTTAGCTCAGGAAAAGTTATGAAGTTTAGTCCTTTTGTTAGATTGTTTATGGTATCTAATTCTTCATCTTCTGCTATTACTATAGTTCTTCCGGAACTTCTTATTTCAGGGTTAAAAAGGATTTCGTAAATCCAATTATGGTTTCTTTTGGGCATTTGTGGAGCCTTTTAAAGTTGAGCTAAAAACTCTATTGCTTTTCTTGAGAATTTGTTTTTCTCTGATAAGCACTTGTTTATACTCTCTCTTGTTATTGTGTACCTAAAGAATATTTGGTATTTACCGTTTTTAAGTTGTTGCCAGTAGTGCCCACTCAAAACAAGTTTTAATTCCTTTGCCACTAAATTAGCATCAGGTACGAAGTCTTGTAGGTAGGCTTCTAGGTAGTCTTGAGGGTTCAGGATTCTATCATCTGGGTAATTTGATTCTATTCCAAGCACTAGGTACGAGTCTTCTTTCGATTTTTGGATAATACCCTCACTGTTTAGTTTTATTACCCACTCAGGAATTGGACCTTTTCCTTGTATAGAGGAACTATTTTGGATTATTTCGTCTTGATTGAGCACGGGTTTTATGAACTTCACCTGAGATTTTGGGGCAGGGCAACCGTATATGACAATAAGAGCAACTAGCAGTATTAACAAAATCTGTAAAACTTTTTTACCCTTGCACATAGCTTAAGTTAAAAAATTATCATAGTTTATTAACTAACCTTTCAATTTACTTTAAGTGCCTTTTTAACAAAAAACACAGACTCTGGGGGAGTGTAGAGGGGGTGTAACCCCCTCTTAAAAAATAATACCTATTCTCCTATAACTTTTACTATTAGTCTTTTCCTTCTTTGTCCGTCAAATTCAGCGTAGAATATCTCTTGCCATGGTCCCAGGTCAAGGTCACCATTTGTTACGGGAACAATGACTTGGTGATGAACTAGTATGTTTCTTAGATGTGCGTAGCCGTTGTCTTCACCGGTGTGGTGATGGTGGTAGTGTGCATTCATTGGGGCTAGCCTTTCTAGCATTTCATCTAAGTCATTTAGAAAACCTGATTCGTTGTCATTTACAAATACACCAGCTGTTATGTGCATTGCTGACACTAAAGCGAAACCCTCTTTTATGCCACTTTTCTTTACAACTTCCCTTACTTTGTCAGTAATTCTTATGTACTCTATCCTTTTCTGAGTATTGAACCAAAAATATTCTGTGTACGATTTCATACATTTAATTTTGGAATACACAAAGTAAAGAAATCATCTTAAGAAAATATAAAGCCTCTCCTGAGTGAAATTAAGTAAGCTATTATCTTTTCCGAATTATTGAAAGTAGAGAATGGATATCTTATAATTATCTTTAGGAAGTTTTTAGGGGGGATATATGGAAGTAACAAGAAGGGAAATAGGTGATGTTGTTGTCTTTGATGTTGTTGGTGAAATAGACCTCTACAATGCTCCTACAATAAAGGAGATGGTAAGGCAGGAAATTGAAAAAGGTAAAGTAAACATTGTTGTGAACTTAGATAAAGTTAGTTATATAGATTCATCCGGTATAGGTGTTTTGATATCTAGTTTGTCCAATCTAAAGAAGGTTGGAGGGGGGCTGAAGCTAGCAAATGTTTATGCTTCTGTTAGAAAAGTGTTTGAGTTAACAAAGTTGACGGGGTTCTTTGATATATACGATTCAGTTGAGAACGCAGTAAGTTCTTTTAATCAGTAAGGTTTTGTTTAGTTACTTGAAGTAAAAGGGAGGTTAGACCTCCCAGAATTAAACATTTTTAGTTAGGTTTTGTTATCTTCCTATTTGTAGTGATTTTTCGAACATTTGTCTTGTTGAGTTTATAACTGTTACATTCGCTTCGTATGCTCTTGATGCTGATATTAGGTCTACCATTTCTTGGACTATATTGACGTTTGGGTAGAGTACATAGCCTTTGTACTTCCCGTATTTTATAGCGTCAGGGTGTGAAGGGTCGTATACTAACCTTGGGGGGGAGTTATCCTTTTCTACTTTCACGACTTTTACGCCTGCTCCTTGGCCAGGCTGAAGTGCTTCGGGTAGAAGGTGGCTTTTGAACTTTAGGCTGTCATCTCTTGGCATAAGTACTACTCTTTGCCTTTGGTAAGGTCCTCCCTCTGTTGTTCTAGTTGTCTCGGCATTTGCTATGTTGTTTGCTATGACATCTAATCTAAATCTTTGTGCTGTTAGCCCGCTACCACCAATGTTGAGAGCTGTGAACATTCCCATACACCATTATAATCGGCTAGAAAACGAATGTTTTTAGAAGATTTTTATTCCTATTGCGAACTTAAGAATATTTTCAAATATCCTTAGTAAGCTTGATGAATCAAGTATGTAGTAGAGCTGAGGTGTGAATCCAGAAAATATTATGAGATACCCTATTATAAGTATTCCGTTTATTAAAAACTGAAGTAGTCCTACCATTCTGTCTACTATCTTTGGTTCTATGTCTCCTACTAGTTCGTATATTTTTTCTGCCAAGGGCTTGAAAACAAAGAATGTTACCACCGAAGTGATAACTAAAACGCTTAATTCTATTAGGATTAGGTATTCCTTTAGAAGAAAGTGTTTGAAGATTCTGTAGACTGTTGCGTTTATTAAGGTTATTACGAACAAGTAAAATGTTATTCTTAGGCTTTTTCTAAATCCTGCCCAGAAACCAAAAAGAAGTAGAGAGATGTATATAAGTGCTCCGAGTACATCCAAAGTTTTTGATAACCACATACACAAGAATTCTAAATAGGTATATTTATTCCTTTCTAGTTAGAAATTTGGGAGCCTGAGGCTCTTATTTAATTAATCCCACCTGTCTACCCTTATTATTTTTTTAAAGAAGCTTCGCCTCTCTACATTCTTCAAAGTGCTATAAGCACAAAGGGAATTACTAAAAGAAAATTGGTTCTTAACGAAACTAATAATGGAGGGTTTGTATGATAGTGAACAACAACTATAGCATTGATTTGG
>JAPYWX010000017.1 GCA_028276145.1 Spirochaetota bacterium | reverse complement strand
AAGTTTACAAAGTTAGTTTAGATGGTTCTACCTCTAAGATAGGGCAGCTTGGTTCAACTTCTGTTAGAAGGTGTATCGTCATGACACATTCAGATGGAAGCATATATGTTTTGTATAAAGGTAAGCTATACAGCTTTGGCTCTAAAACTTATGTTAGAGATTTGGATATCTCTGAAGCTTTTGGGGCTATATATGGTGACAAGATTGTTTTGAGTGCTACTACTAAGGTAGTAGTTATTGATAGGAATTCTGGCAAAGTCATTAATTCAATAGACATTGTTGGTAAGGTTAACGGAGTACCTTACCTGAAAGATAATTATTTAGTTATTACTGCTACTGATGGTTTACATATTTACAACTTGGTTACCGGAAAAGAAGAGAAATCGTATGATATAGTTGGTTATGCTTCACTAATCAAGGATGGAAATATATACGTAATAGGGAAATCAAAGATGTTCATAGTGCCGATGAAGTAAAAATTTATTTAGGGGATAGGTTTACCTATCCCCTATTTTATTAACCAAAGTACTCAACTTTGTTTGTAGGTGTTTCCCAAACTGTCACTTTGTGAGGTTTTAGCCCTTTCTTTGATAGTTCATCAAAGATGTACTTAGCTAAATTTTCAGCTGTTGGCTGAGATATGATGTCATTTAAGTGTTGATGGTCAAGGTTAAACGACTCAAGGTGTTTCTTGAGTTCACCAAAATCTACACCTATTCCTATTTCATTTAATCCATTTACCTCTACTGTGAGTTCTATTTTCCACCTGTGGCCGTGTAATCTTGCACAGGGACCATTATAACCTTCTACTATGTGTGAGGCGTCTATTTCTATGCTTTTTGATATTAGCCACTTAGGCATTATTTTATTATTCCTAGAGCTTTTGCGTGCTTTTCAAATATTGTTAGAGCCCAATCTAACTGTTCATCTGTGTGTGTTGCCATGTAGCTAGTTCTTATTATGGTCTCTGAAGGTGGTACTGCTGGCGGTAGTACAGGATTTACAAATATGCCATCATCGCTTAGTGCTTTCCAGAACATTAGGGTTTTCTCAAAGTCGTTTATTTTGAGAGGAATTATAGGGGTGCAGGATGTGCCTATGTCAAACCCCATGCTTTTGAAAGCGTTAGCCATTTTATGTGTTATTTGCCATAGTCTTTCTATTCTTTGAGGTTCTTCGTAGATGATATCTATTATTTTGCTTACTACTGCTGCTGTTGCCGGTGTTGGGCTTGCACTGAATATTAGAGCTCTTGCTTTGTGCTTTAGGTAGTTTATTAATCTTTCGCTACCTGCCACAAACCCACCTATTGATGCAAATGTTTTACTGAATGTTGACATTATTATGTCTACCTCGTGATCCAATCCGAAATGATGAGCTGTACCTTGACCATACTTGCCACCCATTACTCCTATGCCATGAGCGTCGTCAACCATCACCCAAGCATTGTATTCTTTTGCTACTTTCACTATATTTGGTAAATCAGCAACATCACCTTCCATACTAAACACACCGTCTACTACTATAAGCCTTGCCTTTTCTTCAACTTTTTCCATCACTTTCCTTAGGTGGTCTATGTCATTGTGCCTAAACCTGTACATTTTTGCGCCGGATAATCTACAAGCATCTATTATGCTTGCATGGTCAAGTTTATCAGTTATTACTGCATCGCCTGGGCCTAGTAACCCTGCTATTGCTACAAGGTTAGCCATATAGCCAGTGCTTGCTAGTAGTGCTGCTTCTTTGTTCACAAACTTAGCAAGTTTAGCTTCTAACTCTTCATGAATTTTTAAAGTTCCGTTTAGAAACCTTGAACCTGCATTTCCTGTTCCATAAAATTTTGTTGCTTCAATAGCAGCTTGCTTTACTCTTTCATCTGTTGTTAGACCTAAGTATGAATTTGAACCTAGCATTAGGTACTTTTTGCCGTTTATGTAAACTTCAGTGTCCTGTGCTGATTCTATAGCTCTAAAGTAAGGATAAAGACCTTTTGCTTTTGCTTCGTCTGCATCTTTAAACTCCATTATTCTTTTGTAAAGAACTTCGTTTTTTAGATGGGTTTCTAGATCTTTGCTAGCCATAGCCCTCTCCTAAAATAAATTTTTTTTTAATTTTGAAAGATTAAGAGGTTATTTTCAAATAGATGTGAGAGCGTTGAAAAGTTAACAAGTTACTGCCTGTTTCTTAACAGGCTAATACCTAACATCTATTTTTATCATAGAGACGCTTTTAGAAGGAACGAATCTATTTAGCGCTTAGGATATGGTTTTTTATTTCTCTTGCTAGTGAAATGATTTTTTGAGGGGGAAGGTTTTCAATTCTTTCTTCTGGGGATATCCCTAGAGTTTTTAGGATTTCTTCTATTTCTTCACTTTTCAGCTCGTTGAAATTCAATTTCATTGATTTGCTGATTGTTTTTCTTCTCATTGAGAAGAGAGACTTTATTATTCTTCTTTCGTCTTCGGATGTCAGTGTTTCTGATTTTTCAATGTAGATGAAAACAGAGTCAACTGATGGGGTGGGGAAGAAGTGATTTTTTGGTATGTCTAGGAGTTTCTGAATTTTTTTTGTGTCCAGCTGGTATATTACTGACAGGTAGGAATAGTTTTCAGCTCCGGGTGTTGTTGTAAGTCTTTCGAAGAATTCCTTCTGTACCATGACAAAAACTTTGCTTATGTATTTCATTTCATATATTACTCTTTTTAAGATTTCCCCACCTACGCTATAAGGTAGGTTTGATACAAATATTGTTTCTTCTGAGCCTAAATTTAAAAGCTTTTCAATTTTGTTTAAGTTAGCCTTTAGAAAATCTTCATGTATTGGTATTGCATTCGTTACTTTGTTTTCTTCTAGTACTCTTACTAAGCAGGAGAATATTCCTTTATCTATTTCAAAGGTTATTACCTTGTTGAAGTTCCTACATAGTTGTAGTGTTAAGCTACCTATGCCACTCCCTACTTCGATGATATTTGTTTTTTCCGGGTCTTTTGTGTAGAGCTTTATGGAGTTTGCTATTTTAATGGCTATTTTTTCGTCACTTAGGTAGTTTTGTCCTCTTGACTTTGATAGGAATAGGTTGTTGCTCCTAAGTATTTCCTTTATTCCTTCGGGTGAATAGATATTCATTTAAGAACACCGTTTTAGAAACCGATAATTGATGACAGTTGAGGTTTTGGGCAAATTCCCCTCCCATTCCTCAAGCCCCGGGCGTTACCTATTCCTACGCTCGGGGTCAATTATTTTTTTAAGAAAAAATCAAACTTCCTATTCTTATCATGTTGCTTCCTTCTTTTATCGCTATCTCATAATCGTTTGACATTCCCATCGATAAATATGTTAAATTTACTTTGTACGTAGATTCTATTTTTTCTTTAATTTTCCTAAGAGTAGAAAAGCATTTAGATAGTGTAACTATGTCGTTGGTGTATGGTGCTAAAGTCATTAGTCCACTTACTTTTATTTTGTTTTCAAGTAATTTGCCGAAAAAATCAACTGCTGCTTCTGGAGTTATACCGTGTTTTGTTGCTTCATCACTTACCTTGATTTCAAGGAACATTTCTCCTTGATAATTCCTTTTGAGAAGTCCCAAGGGGATATCAAGGTTTTCAATTGACTGAACGAAATCAAACATTTTTGATACCTTTGATAGCTTATTACTCTGGATGGGACCTAGCATGTGCTTTTTTGTGTTTCCTAATAATCCTTCTTGAGAAAGTATGGTGAATTTCTTTTCTGCCTCTTGTACTCTGTTTTCACCTATGTGTTCTATCTTTTCATTTTTAAGTAGAGCTATAACATCTTCTATTTTGGCATATTTTGTTACCACTACTATTTCAATTTTGTAGTTTATGTTGTTCTGTGCCTTTATTTTTTCAACATTTTCTAAAAGAAATCTGTATTTCTCACAGGTATTCATACAGTTATTTTACATATTTGTTTTGGCTTCTATAAAGTTAAGGTGCTTTTTAGTTAGTTTGCTGACCTTATTTTAATTTTATACACGTATACCTGTTTTTTATTGAGATATTCCAGTATTGAAATATAAAATTTCAGCATGAAAGTAATTTCTAGTCCTTTGGAAATACAAAGGGAGATGATAGCTTTAAAGAAGCAAGGTAAGAGTATAGGGTTTGTTCCGACGATGGGCGCACTGCACGAAGGACATCTTTCTCTTGTTAGGCAGGCAAGAAAGGAGAACGATATAGTTGTTGTAAGTATATTCGTAAATCCTACCCAATTTGGACCCAATGAGGATTTTGAGAAGTATCCGAGGCAGTTTGATAAAGATAAGGAGCTACTTGAGAAGGAAAATGTTGACTATATCTTTTATCCTTCGGTTTCTGAAATGTACCCAGAAGGATACGAAACGTATGTTTACCTAGAAAAGCTTCCTGAACACCTATGTGGTTTATCTAGACCAGGACACTTTAAAGGTGTGGCTACTGTTGTGGCGAAGCTCTTTAATATCGTTCAACCTGATAAGGCATACTTTGGGCGGAAAGACTATCAGCAGGCACTTATAATAAAGAAGATGGTGAGAGACTTGAATTTCCCCATAGAGATAGTAGTAATGCCTATTGTGAGGGAATACGATGGACTGGCTATGAGTTCAAGGAATATGTATCTTTCCCCTGAGGAAAGAAAGAATGCTAATGTTCTCTATAAATCTCTACAAAGAGCTAAAGAATTGATAAAAGGTGGTGAGAGAGATGTTAATAAAATAAAGAAGGAAATGGAAAAAATAATTTCTTCTGTGCCTTCGAGGATAGATTATATAGAAATTGTTCATCCAGAGACACTTGATAGTTTGGAAGTTATACCTGAGAAAGGTGTTATTGATAGGGTTGTTGTTGCTGTTGCTGTTTTTATTGGTAGTGCAAGGTTAATAGATAACGAAATAGTTGAGTTATGAAAATAGGGCTATTTGGAGGTTCATTTGACCCTATACACATTGGGCATCTTATAATCGCTAATTTTTCGTTGGAAGAGTTTAGCCTAGACAAAGTTTTTTTCATTCCAGCTAACGCATCACCTTTTAAAACAGAATATTTGTTTTCACCAGTGTGTAGGCTTGAGATGGTAAGACTTGCTGTGAAGGATAATGAGAAATTTGAAGTATCGGATTTTGAGATAACGAAAGGTGGAGTGTCATACACAATAACAACTGTTGAATACTTTGAAAATTTGCTTCCTGATTCTCAAATTTTTCTCATAGTGGGGCAGGATTCTGCTGAGTCTCTACATCTTTGGAAAGATAGTAAGAAGATAGTAGAAAAAGTCAATGTAGTAGTTTACCCTAGGGTTATAAATGGAGAGTTTAAGAAGTTTAAGGTTCCGGAACCTCTTAAGGAGTATGAAGATAAATTCCATATTCTGAATACACCTTATGTTGACATAAGCTCTACATTGATAAGAGAGCGATTAATGTCTAGAAAGTCAATAAGGTACCTTGTTCCTAAAGAAGTTTTGGATTATATAAGTAAACATTTTATTGACTCTTATTTCTAAAGTTCTAGGGGAGGCTATCGCCTCCCCTAAGAGTACTTAAAGCACAGAAGTGCTTAAAGCACAAAAGTGCTTAAAGCACAAAATGCTTAGAACACTCAATAATTACAAAGCAGACACTTTTATGAGCAAAGCACTGAGATATAGAAATTTTTACGGAATTTTGTACATTAGAGCTTTCGGTAGGCTAGAAAGGTTTTTTTGATTCTTCGGCTTCTTATAAAAGTAAAGGGTTGGGAATCGGTAGTTGTTTGGTTTCGGAAAGGTAGCTAGATTTTAATTTTTCAGTTAACTTTACTTTAGTATATAATTTTAGTATTATTTCTTATTACCTGGAGGCTAGATGATAGAGCAGAAGTTAAGTGTCAAAGAGCTAAAAAGGTTGGCTACTGAAATCAGGAAAAAGATACTTCTTATGACTCACAAGGCGAATAGTGGGCATCCTGGTGGTTCAATGTCACTTGTTGAGATACTCTTGGCACTTTATTTTTATAAGCTTAGATATGATCCTAAGAATCCTAAGTGGGAACTCAGGGACAGAGTCGTAATTTCAAAGGGGCACGCTACACCTGCAGTTTACGCAGTACTAGCGAAGGCTGGGTTTTTCTCTGAGGAAGAATTAGAAGGATTTAGACAATTTGGTTCTAAGCTTCAGGGACATGTTTATTTTGAAGTGCCGGGAGTAGAGTTCAATACTGGTTCGTTGGGGCAGGGGCTTTCTGCTGGTATAGGGATGGCTTTAGCTTCTAGGTATAAAGGCATAGATTTCAATGTCTATGTTATACTCGGAGATGGTGAGATACAGGAAGGGAGTATTTGGGAATCAGTAATGTTTGCTTCTCACCACAGAATAGATAATCTTTGTGCAATACTTGATTATAACAAGGTTCAAGAAAATGGATTTGTTAATGAGATACTCAAGATAGAGCCTCTTAAGGATAGATGGGAGTCGTTTGGGTGGAATTACATAGAGATAGATGGGCATGATTTTGACCAGTTATTTGAGGCTTTAGATGCCTTCACTTCTAACAAGGGAAGTGGTAAACCGACGATAATAGTTGCAAATACTGTGAAAGGTAAGGGTGTTTCTTTCATGGAGTATAACCATGCTTTCCATGGAAGAGCACCAAACAAAGAAGAACTTGAAAAAGCTTTAAAGGAACTAGATGGAGGAGACAATGTCTAGTGAGCTAAAGCCTAGGCCAACGAGAGATGGTTTCGGTGAAGAGCTAGTTCAGTTGGGGTATGAGAACCCAAAGATTATTGTTTTATCAGCTGATTTAGAGGATTCAACGAGAGCTGAGTACTTTAAACATAAGTTTCCAGAGAGATTTTTCAATGTTGGTATAGCAGAGCAAAACATGGTTGGTATTGCTGCTGGCATTGCTAGAGAAGGTTTTACGGTTTTTGCAGCTTCTTTTGCTGTGTTCCTAACGAACAGAGCTTACGACTTCATAAGAATATCTGTTTGTTATAACGATGCGAATGTAAAGCTTTGTGGTTCACATGTGGGAGTTACTGTTGGTGAGGACGGCGCAACTGCTCAATGCCTAGAGGACGTTTCAATCATGGCTGTTTTACCAAATATGAGAATAGTCTGTCCTGTTGATTACATAGAAGCTAGAAAGGCAACAAGGGCAATAGCTCAAGAATACGGTCCATTCTATATGAGGTTGAGTAGAGCACCTTATCCCATCATAACATCACCTGATGATGAATTTAAAATTGGTAAGGCAAGTGTGCTAGAGAATGGTGAAGACTTAACTATAATATCATACGGTATAACTGTTTCTGAATCCCTAAAAGCAGCTGAAGAGCTAAGGAAAGAGGGTATTTCTGCTAGAGTTATTAACATGAGTACATTGAAACCTTTTGATAGAGAAGCGGTGATAAAAGCAGCTGAGGAAACAGGTGCTATTTTGGTTGTTGAAGAACACCAAAAAATAAATGGGCTTGGCAGTATGATTGCTATGTTTTTGGCAACAAGCTATAACAGATTTGTTCCTATGGAGGTCATAGGAATAAATGATGAGTTTGGGCAGACAGGAAAACCTTACGAGTTACTTGAGTTTTATGGTCTAGATTACAAAAACATATTTAGAGTCGCTAAAGAGCTGCTTAAAAGAAAAAAATGAAAATGGTTTTCCTCACAGGTGAAAATAAACTTTTCGGTGATAAAGTCTACATAAATGATTCTACTGATGTTAAACATCTTAAAAAGGTACAAAGAATTAAAGTAGGTGAAGAGATAGAAGCTTTTGATGTTGAGACTTCAAGGAAGTACCTAGTCAAGATAGTGGACATGAATAATGAAGGGTTACTCGGTAGAGTTGTTAGCTTCTTTACTATACAGAAGTCTAAGCCTTTTATTTTCATTCTTCAGGGACTAGTGCAGAAAGGAACATTTGAAGATGAACTACACAAGTTGTCAGAACTTGGGGTAGATTACATAGTACCGATACTAGGTAGGCATTCCCAGAATTTCCCCATAAATGATAAATATAAGGAAAGACTTAGTAAGATTTGTATTGAGTCAGCTAAACAGGTGGGAAATCCTTTCCCTTCATCTATACTTGATCCAATAAGTATATTGAGAAACTTTGAAGATGTTGAAAAGCTAATTAACTCAACTGAAGGAAGTAAGAAGAAAATTATTCTGACATGGCAAGAAGTGAACGGTAAAGAGCCAAAAAATTTGTTAGAGGTGATTGACGAACTGAAAGGAGTAGATAATATTTTTGTTGCTGTAGGTAGTGAGGGAGGATTCACTTCAGAAGAAGAACAAGGATTTGGTAGGTTGGGATTTGAGCCTGTACACCTCGGTAGAGAGATTTTCTTAAAGTCAGATACAGTATGCATAGGTGTTTCGTTTGTTCTTAGGTTATTGAGGTACAAATAAGTGTAAATTTCGTTTGCCTTTATTCAAGTGCTTACTAGCACTTCTCAATAAAGGAATATACAGGGTGCTGGAATACGAAGTATCTTCGATACGGAGTATCTTCGATACGAAGTATCCCATCAAAAAAATTAAGTGTAGTGCTTCATAGCACTTTGTGCTTCTAGCACCTTGTGCTTCATAGCACTTTCTTAATTAAGTGCTTAAGGCACTTGTGTTAAATGACAAATTTTGACAGAAAACATGTTTTAAAACAATGACTTATCATTAGATAGTTGTAGAGAGGCTCTGCTTCTCTATATCAAATTATATTTACTTGATAAAGTATTACGAATAACACCAAAATATTGGTAAAGGGTGAGATATGAAGTCTTTTATTATAGGGATAGGCACTGAGCTAATAAGAGGTTTCATATTAGATACGAATGGTAACTATATAGCTAAGTTCCTGAATTCTTTAGGTGTTGATGTAGTGGGAATTGTTATTGTTGGCGATGATAAGAAAATGCTAATGAAAACCCTAAGTTTCGCTTACGAAAATTCTGACATAATAATCACTACTGGAGGCTTGGGTCCTACGAAAGATGACATAACGAGAGAATGTATATCTGAGTTCACAGGCATTAACTTTGTTTTTTCTGAGGAAATACTAGAGGAAATAAAGAGAAAATTTTTAGCGGTTCATAAGGAAATGCCAGTTTCAAATCAAAAGCAAGCTTTTATTCCGGAGAACGGAATAGTGATAAAGAACAGGGTGGGTTCAGCACCTGGTTTCATAATAAACAAGGATGGTAAGACAATTATTTCGTTGCCTGGTGTTCCCAGTGAGATGACAGATATGCTAGAAAACGAAGTAAAACTATACATGACAGGATTGCTGAGTAGTCAAAATGAAAAAGAGTTTATCGTGAGGATACTGGGTGTACCTGAATCAAGAGTTGATGAGATAGTAGCTGAGGCATTCAGCGGTAAGAAGTATGGTACTATAGCAGATTACGGAATAGTAGATGTGATATTCTACTTGGACCGTAGTAAATACGAAGAAGAGGTAAGGGAAATAAAAGAACGGATAATTGAGGAGTTTAAAAAAACTTTAGGGACTGTTCCTACAGCTCTCTTCCTTGAAGAGAGGAATGATATATCTGTAAATCTTAGGGATATTTTTATAAGCAAAGGGTTTACACTTTCTGTTGCTGAGTCTATGACAGGTGGTTACCTGTCACAGATTATAACCAAAGCACCTAATGCCTCAAAGTATTTCTTGGGAAGTATCGTTTCTTATTCTGAGGTGGCTAAGGAAAAAGCACTTGGGGTAAACAGAGGGAACTTACAAAAGTATTTTGCAACGAGTCCCGAAGTGACAAAGGAGATGGCAGAAAATGCTTTGAAGATTTTTGATAGTGACATATCAGTTGCAATAACAGGAATAGCAGGTCCTGAAACTGACTCATCAAAGAGAGAAGTAGGAACAACTTTTATATCAGTATCTTCAAAAAACAGTGGAACTATAACGAGAGAATTTAGATTGTTCGGTAACAGAGAGAAAATAAGGTTTTCGGCAGCTATGCGTGCAATAACAATGCTAATAGAATTTCTAAGTGGAAGAGGTACCGAAAATGAGAAAGGGTAGCTTAGTTGTTGACATTTCAGCTATAGTTTTGATTTCGCTACTTCTCACTTTAGGCGTATCTTATGTACTTTATTACTTGGCTAATTATAAGGTGCTGTATAACTACCTGGTGATAATCCTTTTTTTTGTTTTGTTTATTGCTTGGAGGGTGTCAAGATTTATTAGGCTAAAGGGCACAAATGTATCTACAGTGAAGGCTGTTTATATTTCTTTTTTAAAACCAATACTTTTGTTTGTTCTCATCTTCTTGATTGTTTCAATAGTAATAGTGCTATCGTTACTCTTGAATATTTACTAAGTCTTCTTAGTAATCTATTCAAAGTTATAAAACGATTAAAGTAGGTTGGCTTTCTAGGAAATCTATACTAAGTTATACCCTAGAGTGTTTAAGTCTTTCTTCAGTTTGTTTATAGGTACGCCTATTATGCTTTCAACTGTGCCTTCGACTATGTTGAAGAAATCTCTGGCTATTTCTATGGCTATTCCACCTGACCATTTTTCAACGGAGTTAGAATCAACATACTTGTTTATTTCTTCGTTGCTTATGTCTTTGAAGTATACGATACATCTGTCATGTCCAACAACGAAAATGTTCTTTTCAGAAGAAAAGATAGTGTAGCCTGTTATTATTTCTTGGAAATCGTTTTTATATGATAGAAGCCAACTTCTAGCTTCTTCTTTATTAGAAGGCTTAAATTTTATTTCTCCTTGATGGACAACAATAGTGTCAAATGTAAAAAGCAAAAAGGGCTCAGCTTTTTCTAGTTTGTTGACAATGTCTTCTGCTTTTTTGTATGAAAGGTACATGGAAACAAATATAGGGTTTCTTTTGTATATTCCTAGTTCCTTCACGGTTTCGTTTTCATCAATTTCAGATTTTACAATTGTGAAGTCTTTAAAATACTTAGAAAAGATTTCTTTTCTCCCTTCAGAGAGGCTACCTAGAACTATCTTCATACTCAAGTATGAAAATTAAATACGAATCCTTTCAATTTGAATTTGCTGCTTTTCTCATTTTATACTCAATTTTTAAGAGGCTGATGATGCGGAAGCTTTTACCTTTTGTTACTTTTATACTGTTGTTTTTAGTTGATTTTTCTTTTGCTGAGCGAGTACTTCTAGATAAGGTTATTACTAGGGTAGGAGGAAGTGAGGTAGTTACTTTGCTAGAATACCAAAAGATGAAATCATTCCTAGAAGAAGAATATTTGCTAAACGCAAAAACCAATTTGGTTGTCTCTAAGGATGAGGTAATGAGAAAGCTCATAACACAAAAAATTTTGCTTGTCCTTGCTAAGAAAATGAATATCATTGTTCCTGATGATGATAAAATAGTTAATATCATAAGTGATGAAAAAGTTGTTGATTTTATAAATTCTAACAAACTATTCAGGAAACAGATGATATCTGAGGTGAAGAGCCAATTTATTCTCTCTAGGCTTGTAAATGCTGACCAGGAGTTTAAAGATTACTTACAGAAAGAGCCAGATGATAGGGAGTTAAATAAAGTTCTTGAAGAGGTTTATTCAAAAAATACAAATCAAGCTAAGGCTATGAAAGTTAGTTTTATACTCATAACTACTTATCTTCCGAACGATTTGACTCTTGCTCAAGAAAAGGAGATACAAGCCGTTTTTGGAGAGATTAGCAACTATATCTACTTAGGTAGGTATGATAAAGCTTTGGAGGTTGCCAACAAGAAACTTAACAAATACATTGTTACGAATCTAACAAGGTACCAAAGTGAACCTGTTTCTTTGCAGAAGTTGTACTCTGAGGGTATACCTATTGAGTTACTTAATATACTTGGAGGTGTCAGGTTAGAGCAGAAACTACCAATTCCAATTAATTACAAGGTTGGCGATAAACTTTACACTATGGCTGTTAAGGTTATTTCAAGAAAAGAAGAGAGTATTAGCTTTGAGGAGTTCAAGTCTAATATACTGAGTGTGCCTGAACTCAAAAATCAGATTTATTCAAAGATTGTTGAAGACAGAATTAAGGAATGGATAAACAAGTCAGTTAGCAACTATAATATATCAGTTGATTTTTCTGATGATTCTTATAGAGTTGAGTTATGAACAAAATTGTGATTGCTACCACAAACAAACATAAATTCAATGAAATAAGAGATATTTTATCTCCCATTGTTGGAAATGTTGAGTTTTTGTCTTTGAATGGTTATGACATTAATCCTCCGAAGGAGGACGGTAAAACTTTTTTTGAAAATGCTTTGATAAAGGCAAGGTATTACTACTCAAAGTTGAGGATACCTGTGTTGAGTGATGATTCTGGGCTTGAGGTTGAGGCTCTTGGTGGTAGACCTGGGGTTTTATCTGCTAGGTATGCCGGCGAAAATTCTACTCAGAGAGATTTAATAAACAAATTACTTAAAGAGATGGAGGGTGTGACTAATAGAAAAGCTAGGTTTGTCTGTGTCGCTATTTTCATGTATGGTGATGAAAAGTTTATATTTTCTCAGGGAGTGCTTTGGGGAAATATTTCTCATGAGCCTAGAGGTGATAAGGGTTTTGGTTATGATCCTGTCTTTATTCCTGATGGATATACTAGAACGCTAGCGGAGTTGGGAGAGGAGGTTAAAAACAAAATGAGTCATAGGTATAATGCTTTTTTTGAGTTAGCACTAAAGATGAAGGAGCTGGGTATTTTTTAAATTGAAACGCTTAATTATTGTGCTTTATAATGGCTAAAAATTTTCTTGGAGTAGGTTATGTGGAAGGCTTTCGTCAATATTTTCAAGATAGAATCTCTTAGGAGTAGGGTACTTTTTACTTTGTTTATGCTTATAATTTTTAGGCTTGGTACTGCTATACCTGTTCCGGGTATAGATTATTCGGTTTTAGTTCACTATTATGAAAACTTTGGTAGAGGTAACTTAGGAGTTTTGGAGTTTTTCAACCTTTTTGCTGGTGGTGCTCTGAGGAACATTAGTATTTTTGCTTTAGGTGTGATGCCTTACATTTCTTCGTTGATTATCATTCAGTTACTTATCTATGTTATTCCTTCTCTTGAGAGGATATCGAAGGAGCCGGATGGTAGAAGAAAGATAATGCAGTATGCTAGGATAGGTACTATTCCGATGGCTATAATTGAGGCTTTGGGGTTGAGTTTGTATTACCTTAGAGCGATGAAGGCGGAAGTTGCTGCTTATACTGGTTTGGCTCTTTTCCCTGAAACCTTCTGGTTTTATTTAAGTTTCATTATTACCGTCACTACGGGTACGATGTTCTTGGTGTGGATGGGTGAGCAGATAACTGAGAAGGGTATAGGTAATGGTGTTTCGTTGATAATAATGGGTGGAATTGTTGCTAGGATACCAGATTCTGTATATAGGATATATGAGCAAATGAGAACTTCAGGCACTGTTGAGCTTACGATTTTGTTAGTTGTTATTCTATTCCTTGCGGTTATTATTTTTGTTGTTTGGTTTGAGCAGTCCATTAGAAGAATTCCTGTTAACTATGCTAAGAGGGTTGTGGGTAGAAAGGTTTATGGGGGTCAAAGTACATACATACCTATAAAGCTGAATCCTGCAGGTGTTGTTGCTATAATTTTCGCTTCAGCTGTTATGTCTTTCCCACAGCAGTTACTGACTTTCTTTGGTGGTTCTGATTCCCCTGTTGTAAGAACTTTAATTTCTTGGTTCTCTTTTGAAGGGTGGTTGTATGTCACTTTGTACTTTTTACTAGTTATATTCTTCTCGTATTTCTATACTTTCATACAGTTTAATCCTCAAGATTTGGCAGAGATGCTACAGAAAAATGGAGGATTCATAACTGGTATAAGACCTGGGGAGAATACATATAAGTTTTTGAATAATACTTTAAACAAATTACTTGTTCCTGGTTCTATAATAGTCGGTATAATTGCCGTAGCTCCTAACATTATTTACAGTGCTCTTAATGTTCCTACATATATAGCTTATCTGTTGGGTGGTACTTCGCTTTTAATAATGGTTGGTGTTGCTCTTGATACGCTTACACAAATAGAGTCGCAGCTCATAATGCACCATTACGATGGATTCTTGAAAAAAGGCAGAATCAGAGGTAGAGGAACTAGGTATGTATAGAGTTATTTTACTCAAAGTTTAACTTTTCAAAGTTTAACTTTTTTACTACAGAGAGGCTACGCCTCTCTGTGATAAAATTTCTATTTGAATTCGTTTAAATTCAATGATTAGAATTTTTACCTATGGAAAGGGTTTTGAGTGGAATGAGACCCACGGGGTATTTACACCTTGGTAACTATGTTGGTGCTTTGAGGCAATGGGTTCAATTGCAGGATAGTTACGAGTGCTTTTACATGGTTGCTGATTTACATGCAATGACCACTGAGTTTGACCAGAATATAGATTTGAAAGAGCTTACTATAGAAATGGTGATAGATTGGCTTGCTGCTGGTGTAGATCCTAATAAAAGTGTGATTTTTGTTCAATCTACGGTTCCTGAACACTCTGAGTTGTTCACGATTCTTTCTATGATAACGCCTTTAGGTTGGCTTGAAAGGAATCCGACCTACAAGGACGCTAAGGAAAACATGAAGGATAAAGATTTAAGCAATGTTGGCTTTTTGTCTTATCCGGTGCTTCAGGCTGCTGATATAATAATTTATAAGGCTACGAAGGTACCTGTTGGCAAGGACCAGTTGCCACATTTAGAGATAACTAGAGAAATAGTTAGGAGGTTTAATTATCTTTTTGGTGAGGTTTTCCCGGAGCCTCAGGCTATACTTGGTGAAGTCCCACATGTTTATGGAGTTGACGGTAGGAAAATGAGCAAAAGCTATAACAATGCGATATACATCAAGGATTCAAAAGAAGAAATTCTAAAAAAAGTTAAGATGATGGTTACGGATGTTGGGAGGCCGAGAAGGAGTGACCCAGGGCACCCTGACGATTGTAAAGTTTTCCCTCTTTACAAGATATTTTATCCTGAAATTGTTGATACTGTTGTTGAGGAATGTACTTCTGCTAAGATTGGATGTATAGAGTGTAAAGATAGGATTGCGAAGAAGTTGATAGAGTACCTTGAGCCTATAAAGGAAAGAAGAGATTATTATGAAAAACATAGGGATGAGGTTATTGATATCCTTAGGGAAGGTTCAAAGAAAGCTAGAGAGGTAGCATCTAAGACAATGGAAGAAGTTAGGAATGCTATAAAGATTAAGTACTGGTGATTCTGTAGATGTCTTCAATCAAAGTTTCTGAGATATTTGTTAGTGTTCAAGGTGAAGGTGATACCATAGGTAGATTAGCTCTCTTCATAAGGGTTCAAGGTTGCCCTCTTGATTGCGTTTGGTGTGATACAAAGTATTCTGTTCCTTTCGAAGGGGGTAATGAATTATCTTCTGAGGAGTTGGCAAAGATAATAAAAAATTTTGTTGAGAGTAAAAAAGGAATAGTTATTTTTACTGGCGGTGAACCTCTTTTTTACCAAGATGCTATTTCGGAAGTACTCAGTATCTATTCGCCTTATCATGTAGAGTTTGAGACATCGGGTATATATTTGCCTTCTCAGGAACTTGAGAAATATAAGTTCAATGTTTCACCTAAACTTAGTAGTGCTAGACTCTCAGGTGGCGAAAAAGTTTATCAGAAGATTTATGAAAATCTTAGGGAGTTTGCCAAACTGAATAGTATATTTAAGTTTGTTATTTCTTATGAGCATGAACTTGAGGAGGTTGTTGAAATTCAAAGAAAGTATGGACTTCCTAGAGAAAGAATTTTCTTGATGCCTGAGGGTACTACACCTGAAGAAATTACTGATAAATCAAAG
>JAPYWX010000199.1 GCA_028276145.1 Spirochaetota bacterium | reverse complement strand
GAGGGTTATTTCCCGGTTCCACCGCACGACACACTTCAGGATTTGAGAAGTGAGGCTGCTTTGATTCTTGAGAGTATGGGTATAAAGATTGAGACACATCACCATGAAGTTGCTACTGCTGGACAGAGCGAGATAGATTTTAGGTTTGATACACTGACCAAGTCTGCTGATAATGTTCTAAAAGTTAAGTATGTTCTCAAGAATGTGGCTAGGAAGAGAAATAAAACTGTTACCTTTATGCCTAAACCTATCTTTGGTGATAATGGTACTGGTATGCACACACACCAAAGTATATGGAAAGGTGGTAAAAATCTGTTTGCTGGTGATAAGTATGCTGGTCTTTCTCAGGAAGCTTTGTGGTACATTGGTGGTATTCTAAAGCACGCTAAAGCTTTAGCTGCTTTTGTCACACCAAGTACTAATTCTTACAAGAGACTTGTACCAGGTTTTGAAGCTCCTATAAACCTAGCATACTCTGCTAGAAACAGAAGTGCTGCTATAAGAATACCTATGTATTCAACATCTCCTAAAGCTAAGAGGATTGAGTTTAGGCCTGCTGATGCTACTGCTAATCCTTATATTGCTTTTGCTGCCCTGCTTATGGCTGGTATTGATGGTATAAAGAATAGGATAGACCCAGGTGAGCCAGTAGATAAGAACATTTATGACCTACCACCAGAGGAAAGGGCTAAGATACCTCAATATCCAGGTTCTCTAGAAGAGGCTCTTAAGGCTCTTGAGGAAGACCATGAGTTCTTATTACAGGGTGATGTGTTTACAAAGGATGTTATTGAAACTTGGATAGAGTACAAGAGAGAAAATGAAGTAAAAGCTATTGCTCAAAGGCCACATCCTTACGAGTTCGTTTTGTACTTTGACGTTTAATCTAGGAGAGGGTGAAATCCCTCTCTATAATTTTTTTTAATTCATTACAAATCTCTTCTTTACAGCTTTGTGAATTCTTATTTGAAAGTGTTCCAAAATTATTTTTTGATCGGTATTAAATTTGGACATGAAATTTCTTTCTTTGGAATTTCTACATGAGTTTAACTTATATTTTGTTTGTTCTGATTGGATATTCAATTCCGAAAAGAGTTTTTTGATTTTTGGAACATCCTCATTCTTGTTTTGTGCTTTAAGCACTTTGTGCTTAATAGCACATTTTTATCTCCAGAGTGAAGAGGGGCGAAGATTATCTACAATTAAACAAGGCATGCGAAGTTCATAAATGTACCTTTTCATCTAATTTCTTAAAAGGTACTTATAGCACATTTTTGAGTGCTTAATAGCACTTTGTGCTTAAAGCACTTTATTTTTTAAATTAAGAGACAGGCATTAGCCTGTTAGAAAACAGGCACTAGCCTGTTGAATTTTTCAAAAGTAGGAAAGTTTGTTATATTTATTTACTATGCTTGGGGAATTTTCTAAGGTTTTGGTGTTCGTTGGTATAGCGATAGCTTTGATTGGTGGGGTTATATACTTTTTTGATAAGCTAGGTTTCAAGGGATTGCCGGGAGATATATTTATAAAAAAGGACAATTTCGTTTTTTATTTCCCTATAGTTACAAGTATATTGCTTAGCTTTTTGCTAAGTATTTTACTTACAGTGATATTTAACTTTTTCAAGAAGTGATTGTGATAATGGTTTTTTAAATTGTGATTTATGTTAGGATTTTGTTAAACTTTTAATATTCCTGCGGTAGGGGAGCAAGGCAAGATCGCAAAAACGGGGCCTTCAAGTAAGAAGGTTTAGGGACTATATTGGGGTGCTGATGTAAGATTCTCAGCATTAATTGATGCTGAGAATAAACAGAGGCACTACCTGCGTCCCTATGGTTTAGAGCCTTGGGCCTATCCAGCGTCTTGCCGACCCTTACTGCGGGGTTTTGGCTTTTTCTAGGAGGTTTTTATGCCACCAAAACAGGAACAAGGAATAAATAGTATAATAGGTGAAGGTTCTGTTTTTCAGGGTAAGTTTTTCGTCAACGGCTCAATACAGGTTGATGGTAAATTTGAAGGTGATATTAATACCACTGAGCACGTCTTTGTTGGTGAGACCGGGAAAGTTAAAACTGAGGTTATCAGAGCTAAGAATGTTACTGTTTCGGGGGTTGTTATAGGTGGTATTGAAGCACAGGAGAGTGTCAAGCTTACGGAAACTGGTAGGGTTTTAGGTAATATTGTTACACCACAACTTGAAGTTAAGCCAGGTGTTATATTGAAGGGCGAAGTTCTGATAACTGCAGGTCAGAAGAAAGAAGTTGAGAAAATTATAGAAGATGCTTATAATTCAGGTCCTTCTATCCCAACTACTATGAAGGAAAGTTCGGAGAGAGGTGGCATTTTGTAGGCTAGGGGACCATTTGTGAGTGAAGGGATAATAATAAAAAAAGATTACGAAATTCCATACATAAGGATGGCTTCTAAAATAGTTGCTCAAACTTTAGAGTACTTGGAGCCTTACATTAAGCCAGGAATTTCTACTTTAGAGCTTGACCGGATTGCTGAGGATTTTATATTATCAAAAGGTGGCAAGCCTGCTTTTAAAGGATATACCATATTTGACGGTAAAAATACCCTAA
>JAPYWX010000016.1 GCA_028276145.1 Spirochaetota bacterium | reverse complement strand
AGAGGAATGTATAAACAGGTGGATACATCAAAGTTATCTGACTATGAATTGCAGCTACTTAGGTATAGAGTGGCTATCCTTTCACCAATAAAAGAAGGAATTCAATCATTATCAAATTCTAATCTTCCTGAAGCCGTTTATTTAAGGGATTTCCTTAATTCCTACTTATACGGTGGTTACAAAAATGTTGATGATATGATAAACACCCAAGGTGAAGAGGTAATTTTTAACGCTCTGAGTAGCTTGGACATAACCAAAGTTGAAAATATAGATACTCTTCTTACGTTGAAGCTTTATTATTCTCTGTCAAACTTGAAAATTCCCAAATACATTGATACGAAAATTAGTGAGAATGATGACTTCACAAAGCTAAAGAATTTATTCGTTGAATATTTAGCATATAGAAATCTGGGAGAAGATGCTAAAAGCAAAGAGATATTAGAAAAAATCAGAAAAGAATACCCAAACAGTTTTTTCGCTTACATGCTTAACGAAACTTCTAGTGCTTCTAGCACAAGTGCTTCTAGCTCAAGTACTCTAAGCACATCAGCTGGTTATTATTTGACTTTTCAGAGGATAAAAATTAGTGATGAGGCACTAGAGGATATGAGGAAGGAAGTCAATTTCTCAGGCTATCGGTTGGACATATCCGATGATAGAGTTTATATAGGTCCATTTGGTGATAAGGAAAAAGCTATTGATTTTGGTAAAAATATTTCCGCTAAGTATAGGGTTGAAATGAGTTTAGTGAGAGTATCTACAAAGTAGGATACTATTCAACTCCTCTAACTGAGAAACCTAGTTTCTCTCTTATTTCATTTATCAGTGATAGGTATTCTGCGTTGACTTCGTCATCTTTTTGTACATTTCTTACTCCTTGGAACTTCATGAGTATGTTCACGCTTTTGTATCCCTCAGGTATTGGTGAACCTTCGTATATGTCTACTACTCTTACCTCAACTATTGTTATGTCTTTGGATGTTTTGTAGTTCTTTATGAATTCTACCAAGTTTCCTACATAATAGTTTTTAGGTACTATGACAGAAATGTTTCTTGGTGATACGGGGAATCTCTTTATTTCTTCAAATGTGATGTGTTTTTTCGTTTTTTCTTCTAGTTTGTCCAGATTTATTTCGCACATGTAGACTTCTTCTAAATCAAAGTTTTTGGTTACTTCGGGGTGGAGCTTACCTATTATTCCTACTTCTTCACCGCCTATAATTAACCTACCAGAAATGTATGGGTGCAGGAATGATAAAGTGTTTATGGGCTCTACTTTCGTTTCGTTACCTAGTGAAATTATTAGCCTGTCGGTTATGTCTTTAAGCTCAAAGAAAGAAAAGTTTTCTTTGCCTGCCCAGTTATCGTATTTCTTACCATATAGAGCTATACACAAGTGCTTTTCTTCTTTTGGTTTGCCTTCTGATTTTGTGAAAACTTTACCTATTTCAAAAACCGATAGGTTTTTGTTACCATAATTTATGTTAGTTCTCAATGTTTTCAGCACATTGATTATCAATAACGGCTTCAATAGAGTTTCATCGTTGTTCATAGGATTTGATATCCTTATTACTTTGTCATCGTCAATTAGATTGCCTAGTTTGAATAGCTTCAGGTCTTTTTCGGATACAAAGGATATATTCATTACTTCGGTTAGCCCTTGAGAAACTAGGTTGTTCCTGATTCTGCTTTCAAATGCTAGAACATTTGAAGGTATTTCTGGGTTTTTGTTTATTTTGGGGATAGTAGGAGGTATATTGTTGTATCCGTATATTCTGCTTACTTCTTCTACTATGTCTTCAAGTATTGAGATATCCATTCTATAAGGTGGGATAGTTATTATTAGTTCATCTTGCTTTTGTGAAATTCCAAATCCTAGATTTGTTAGTATAGCTTTTGTTGTTTTTTCTGGTATATCATGCCCAATTCTGTCATTTATCTCTTTGAAAGAGGTTTTTATGGTTGGTGTTTCGAGCTTTTTGGTTTTGATGTCTTTTAACTGTGAAATGTTTGTTAATCCGAGGAGTGATATTGCCATATTTATAGCTAGCTCAGTTGTGTAGAAGCCTATATCTCTAGAGAATCTGTTTGATGATTCCGTTGATATTCCTATTCTCTTTACTGCAGTTCTTATTGAATTGTAGTCAAAGTATGCACTTTCAAAGAGTATAGAAGTTGTTGAGTCTGTTACTCCTGTTTCTTCGCCACCTATTACACCTGCAACTGCTACTGGTCTTTTCTCATCTGCTATTATCATTGTTCCTTCTGGTAGTTCGATGTTGCTACCGTCTAATGTTAGAATTGTTTCTCCTTTTTTAGAAGGTCTGACGATTATTTTCTTCCCTTCAAGTTTGTCGTAGTCAAATGCGTGCATTGGTTGACCTATAGCAAGCATCACATAGTTTGTGATGTCTACTATGTTGTTTATTGCTCTCACGCCACTCTGTAGTAGCCTGATTTTTATAATTGTTGGGCTTTCTTCTACTTTTATGTTTTTTGCTACTCTTGAGCAGTACCTATAACATCTACTATCTTCAACTTTTATGTCCGGTGCTGGTAAGGTAGCATTTGGTAGTTCAAAATTTAATGGTTTTAGGGGAATGTTGTATATTGCACTCAATTCCCTAGCTATTCCTAGAACTGATAATACATCGGCACGGTTTGATGGTGTTTTTACATTGAAAATGTATTCTTTTTTCAGAAAGGGTAGGGTGATGATATCTATTATTTCTGTGCCTATTTCTACATCTTCTTTTATTCTCCACACAACACTGCTTTTTTCTTCTATTCCTAGCTCTTCGAGGGATAATAACATTCCGTTTGACCTTATGTGCTCAAAGTTCATTGGTTCTATTACCCTTCCTGTCTTTTTGAGTAGAGTGCCGGGGAAACAATAAGCTACTTTATCGCCTTTTGAAACTGTTTTGTCTGCTGTTACTACTATTTCGTTTTCACCTTTCCCTATGTCTACTTCACATATATTGAGTTTTTCTATTGTTGGGTGTTGAGATACATTTTTTACTACTCCTACTACGACGTTTCCTTCGTAAAATGAATTTTCAACTAATTCTTCAACTTCAATTCCCGCCATTGTTAGGCTTTCTGCTATTTTGTTTATATTGCTTTCTTTCTTAAGCAGTGCTTCCAAATCTATAAAATCGTTTAGCCAACTGAATGGGAACTTCATATTTTCTCCTCTGTTCTTAAAATTTTACATATACCTATCTTTTCAATTCAAGAATAAAAAGAACTTCGTTAAGAAGAGGTTATAAACTTCGCTCTTTGAATTTCCAAACACAATCACCTGAAGATGAAATGATATATTTAGAGTGATTAGAATTAGGCAAGGTAGGATGAGTATGAGAAAGTTCTGTGTTGTATTTGTTTTGTTTTTGTTGTTACCTGTTTTTTCGTTCTCAGTGTACACAAAATCTTATGAGGTTAATTTCCATATAACTAACGCTCAGGATTTTTTTACATTAAGTAATGTTTCGTTTTTTCAAGATGGTAGTGGCTTATCGCTCTCTTTACCTATTGTTAGTCTTTATAGTGGTGTTGAAAGCTTTGTTAGTTCTGCTCTTTACTCTGATGGGAATATTATTTTCTCAACTGTCAACCCTAACAATGTTTATGTTCTGACTACTAACGGTGTTCAGCTTATAGGTGCTTTCCCTGACCACTCTATTATAACGAAGATAAAAAAGATTGATGGTAATGTCTTCGTTTTAACTGGTGGGAGAGGTGCTATATACTTTTTTGGTAAGAGTGGTGAAACAAAAAAAATTTTGGATGTTGATGGCTATGTTTGGGATGTTTTTAAAATTGGTGATAACTACTTCGCAATAACCGGTAACCCTGCAAGAATCTATAAATTCTCACTAGCCGGTGTCTTTGAAGTGGTTTTTGAAAATGTTAATGAAAAGCATTTTCTGAGTGTGAGTGTTTTGGATAAGTTTGCCTATATCGGTTCAAGTGGTACTGGTACGATGTACAGATTTGACGGTAAGGAAGTAAAATCATTTGTTTCTTTACCTGAAGGTGAAATTACAAGTATAAAGGTTTATAGCGGTGACCTGATAGTGTCTACATACGATATATTGCAGCAAAAGGTTCAACAATCACCTCAGCAATCAGCTCAGCAAGAGCAAAAACAAATGGTACAACCTTATACATTTGGCTCAATAGGTAAAATATATAGAATTTCACCCTCTGGAAGAAAAAGGGTTTTGGTTGTACAGAATGGTATCTCTGACTTTGAGACAGTTTCTAACTATATTTTGGCTATAACGACTGATGGTAAATTGATTCAGTTTAACATTGATAACGAAAAGTTAGTGAAAATTTCATTTTACGGTGATAACTTTATTAAGGTTATGGATACTGGTAGAAGTAGTCTAATCATTTTGACTGGCTCACCCGCAGGAATGAGAATTATAAGTAATACCTTTGATGATTATGTTGTAGGGACAGTAGAAACTAAGGAAATTAGTTTTGGGGATGTTCAAGCTTTTGGTAGAATCTCTTTTGATAGCATGTTGCCTGAAGGTAGTAAAATCAAGGCATTTGTTAAAGGTGGTAATTCACCTGTAGAAGATAATACTTGGTCACAGTGGGTAGAAATTAGAGATGGCGATAATTTGTCATCAAAAGGTATTAGCAATTTTAGTTTCTTGAAGCTAAAGATTGTTATGAGTTCAAGGTATGTTGATTCTCCGGTTTTGAGGAATGTCAAAATTTTCTATACTCCTAATAATTCTGAGCCTGTGTTTAGAAGTTTTTCTTACTCAATTAAGGATGAATTTATCAATCTAGAGTGGGATTGTAATGATCCTGATGGTGATAATTTGATTTTTGATGTTTTCGTTAAGGATTACAAGTCTACTGAGTGGCAAAAACTGAATTCTTCAGTGATTTCAGAACAGAGGTTTTCTGTTAGTAGGTATCTGGTTGGTAATGGGTACTTTGATTTTAAGGTTGTTGCTTCTGATGAACTAACAAATCCTAAAGGATTTGCTAAAACTAATTTTTCTGTTATTAAAAATGTCATGATTGATATAACACCGCCGTCAATTGATTCATCATCAATCAAGGTTAATAAGTCAACTAACTCGGTTCAGGTTGCCTTCAGGGTTGTTGATAACATTCTTATAAGGGAAGTTAGGTATTCAACTGATGGTCAGAATTGGTATTATGTTTTGCCTGAAGATGGAGTAATTGATAGTCCTGTTGAATCTTTCAGATTAGAACTTCCTAGGGATGCTAGAGTTTTGATAATTAGGATTAAGGATGGGCAGGGGAATATTAGTGTTGAGAGGATTGATTTATAAGCTTTTTTAGGTTCTCTATTCCGCCTTCTACATTTTGGACTTTTTTGAATCCTTTGGATTTCATTACATCTACGATTATGGAACTGAGCATTCCTGTGTCACACACGACGAGGTATGATTTTTCTTTGTCAAAGCTTTCTACCTCTTTGGGTGCTACAAAGAAGTCTATATTCACGACTTCTATTTTTAATGATTGGTAGAATTCTTTGTCTTTCTCAAAATCTCTTTTTGACCTCAGGTCAATTATTTTGTCTATTTCCTTTATGTTTATTTTCATGTTATTCTCCGAAAAAGAAGTTATTGAAAAACTCTTTGAGTTTTTCTAGGGTTCCTGAAATTTTTGGTTTTTGTGATTGTAGTATTATGTTGCCTTTTTTGACGGGGTAGTAGAGTATGCCTACTGCTTTGGCATAGATTGGGCTTTTTACGGCATCTGCTATGCCACCAACATTTTCAACGAATGCTATTCTGCACGGCATATCAAGAATTTCTTCTGCAACTTGGTCTATTCCCTGGAGTAGAGCAGTGCCTCCTGTTAGTACTGCTCCGGCATTTGCGAAATCATACATTCCACTTGATGTTAACATTTTCCTTACTGATTCAAATATTTCTTCAACTCTGGCGTTTATTACCTCTGCTAAGTCTCTCCTTTTTATCGTTTTTATCCTTTTGTTGACTGTTTGGACTTCTATTGTTTCTGTTTCTGATACGGCTGAGGGCCAAGCATGCCCGTACATTTTCTTTATTTTTTCACTTTGTTGGAGCGTTAGCTTGTATATACTTGATATGTCTGCTGTTATTTCCATGCCTCCAATGTTTAGGGCACCGTTGAACATTAGGCTATCGTTGTAATATCCTACCACTTCTGTTGTACCTGCACCTATATCTATGAGAACTACTCCTAGGTCCCTCTCTTCAGGGGATAGAAGAAGTTCAGCCTCTCCTATTGTTCCTAGTATGAAGTCATTTATATCTACTCCGGCTTTTGATACTGCTTTTATAGTGTTTTGAATGACAGTGTAGTTTGCTGTTATTACCCTTACATAGGCACCGAGTTTGGTTCCGTTCATTCCTATAGGGTTTTTTATTCCGTCTTGGTCATCTATTACATATTGCTGGGGTATAACATGTAGTACTTCTCTGTCTGATGGTGTTACTCTTTCAATTGCTATGTCTATTGCTCTTTTCACTTCTTCTTGAGTTACCTCACGGTTTTTGTTGTTTATTGCTACAACTGATTTTGTGTTTATTCCGTCTGTGTGTATTCCTGAGATGCCTACATATACGCTGTCTATTTCCTGTCCTGCCATCAGCTCTGCTTCTTCTATTGCTCTTGCTATTACTTTCGAAGCTTCTTCTATATTGATTATTGTACACTTTTTTACTCCTTCTGACAAAGCAGAACCGGCACCTAGGATTTCTAAATTTTGGTCCTCTGTGGCTCTACCTATTACACAGGCTATTTTTGAGGTACCTATATCAAGGCTTGCGATTATTGACGGGTCTTTATCTTTTTTATTAGCCATTCCTTTCTCAAAGAGATTTTAAAATTTTAGCTCTTTTCTATTCAAGTAGTTAAGAGATATCCTTAATGGAGGCTAACACCTCCCTTAACCCTCTCTTCACTTCTCAGTGAGTGTAAGAATTTGCTATTTAGCAAATTGTTATTATTAGTCCCACCCACCCTTTTTGGTTGTAGAGAGGTTTCACCTCTCTACACTTTCCCAGAGAATGAAGAGAATCTACCGCCTCCCTGAACCCCCTTAACTCTAGGAATATGTAGAAGTTCCATTCGGCACCTTTAAGCATAAGTTTTTTAGCACAACATGCTATTAAGGGCTGAATGCTATAAGCACTCTCAGCCTTATTTGATGGAAATATGTTCGTATTTCTTTACTCTATGGAGTATATTAATTGTTAGTGTGCTATTAAGCACCGTGTGCTGTTAAGCACAAAGATTGTTTTTAGGTGAAAGAGTAGAAGTTATTTCTTTACAATTTCTAGCATGAAAGTGATATTGTTGAAAGATGTTAAGGGTTTGGGGAAAATTGGGGAGATAAAGGATGTTGCTGATGGGTATGCCAGGAATTACTTAATAAAAAACAAAATTGCATTGGAGGCTACGGAGGGCAACATCAAATTTGTTAAGTCTCATCTTGAGGAACTCAAGAAGAAAAATGAGAGGAAATTTGAGAATGCTAAGGAGCTTAAGGAAGCTCTTGAAGGGATTGTTGTTAAGATAAAAGCGAAGGCGGGTGACAATGGTAGGCTTTTTGGTGCCGTCACTTCAGAAGATATAGTAGAAGCTATCAAAGCTCAGCACAATATAGATTTGGATAAGAAAACTATAGATTTGGAATCACCAATTAAAACAGTTGGTTCACATTTGGTTAATGTCAAGCTTGGTATGAATGTTAATGCTAAACTCAAAGTAGAGATAGAGAAAGAGTAGTTTTTAGGGTTGGAATATGGCTAGAATACCTAGAACAATGTCAACACAACATCCTGATAATGCTACTATACCATTTTTCTCAAATAATCCTGTTCTTCAAGGAGAGGATGAGATAAAAGAAGCGTACTATGCTTTTTCTTACCTGGGTGTTGACGAGGTAATGTGGGATGTTGAAGGAAAGGAAACTGATGAGTTTGTAATAAGAAAACTTGTTTCTGACTACGGGGATTTTTTCAAAAAGAAAGTTATAGGCAGGGATATATTCATAACTTTAAGGGTACCGAATCCGAACTACGAAAAGGCTGAAGGTAAACTCCTTATAGAGACTCTTGAGAGTATTCCTCGTTCGTACGATACAGCGCAGGTTTTTTATCGTGACTCTAACGTTGCACCAATATTTGAGGTTATCCTTCCGATGGCTGATGTGAGAACTGCGAATAGGGTTTATTACTACTATAAAAATGTTGTTGTTGGTAAGGAGGATAGAGAATTTTGTGATGTTGAGAAGGGGTTGAAGCTAAGAGATTGGATAGGTGAATTTAATCCGAAAAGGATAAATGTTATACCTCTTTTTGAAGATATTGATGAGATTTTGAATGCTAGTGAGAGCTTAAGGGAGTTCTTAAAGGATAAACTAGATGAGTTAGAGTATCAAAGAGTGTTTATAGCCAGGTCTGACCCGGCAATGAATGATTCTTCACTGAGTGTAATAATAGCTATAAAAATCGCTTTAGAAAGAATTTATGAACTACAGGAAGAACTTAAAATTAGCATACACCCGATACTTGGATGTGGGACTGCTCCGTTTAGAGGTAATTTCTCGCCTTACACATATAAATTTGTGATTGATAACTACCCAAGTGTGAGTACATTCACAATACAGTCTGCATTTAAGTATGATTTCCCTGTAAGGGATGTTCAGAGAGCTATTGAGAACATAAATATTTCCCCTGTGAAACCACCTGATTATTTGGAATCTAAGGACGTTTTGATAAGGATAATGAGAAAAGTTTCAGAAGAGTATAAGAGGCAGCTTAAGGAGATAGCACCTTTGGTTAATAAGTTAGCTGTTTTCGTACCTAGAAGAAGAGCTAGAAAGTTACATACGGGGCTTTTTGGGTATTCAAGGCAGACTGATGAGGGTATTACTTTACCTAGAGTAATATCATTCTGCGCTTCTCTTTATTCTATTGGTTTGCCTCCTGATATACTTGGGCTTAGTGCTTTGGAGCCTGGGGACATGAAGTTTGTCAACATGGTTTTCCCAAGGTTCAAAGAAAAGATTTCTGAAGTTATGTCACTGTGGAACGAAGAAGTTCTTGATATTTTACCTGCTTCTATAAGGTCTGATATAAGGAAAACTGTAAGTATGTTTGATTTCAAACCTAACAATGATCACAGAATCTTTTCTAGTGAACTAATAAGAAGAGTTAAGGACAACGTTCTAGACAGCAAGATAACTGAGCTAATTACTGCTTCAGGTAAGGTAAGAAATTTCTTAGGCTAAAAAATTTACTATATAGGGGCACGGAGTGCCCCTGTAGTTTATAAAATTTTTGTGTTCTTTATCCTTTCTACTGCTTCTTTTATTCTTTCGTCACTTGCCGTTACGGATATTCTGAAGTATCCCTCTCCGTATTCTCCGAAGCCATTTCCTGGTGTCACAACTATTCCTGTTTTGTTTAGAAGTAGAGTAGATATCTCCTTAGAAGAAAATCCTTCGGGGTTTTTTACCCATATATAGAATGTTGCGTTTGAAGAGTATACCTTAAATCCTATTTCTTCTAAAGCTTTAGTTAGGTTCTTTTTTCTGTTTTCTATTGTCTTTCTTGTTTCTTCAACATACTTTTCCATATCTGGTTGTAGTGCTCTTATTCCTGCTATTTGGATAGCGTTGAAGACACCAGAATCAACGTTTGATTTTATACTTCCTAGTCCCTTTACTATGTCCTCATTGCCTATGGCAAATCCTATTCTCCAACCTGTCATGTTGAAGGTTTTTGAAAGAGAATGAAATTCTATAGCTATTTCTTTCGCTGATGGGATGTTGAATATGCTTATTGGTTTTTCGTTTCCTTGGTATATTTCTGAATATGCTAAGTCTGAGCATAGTATTATTTCGTATTTTTTGGCAAACCATACAGCTTTTTCAAGCTGTTCGTATGTTGCTGTAGCTGAGGTTGGATTATTGGGGTAGTTTACAAACATTATTTTCGCTTTCTTGGCTATTTCTTCAGGTATGCTATCAAAGTCAGGGAAGAAGTTATTTTCTTCCTTAAGAGGGACTTTATAAGGTATTCCACCGGCTAAAATCGTTGCTCCGTTGTATACAGGGTATCCCGGGTCAGGTACTATTGCGTAGTCACCAGGATTGAGGAATGCCCAATGTATATGGGCTATTCCTTCTTTTGAACCTATCAGTGCTATTACTTCCTTTGATGGGTCAAACTCTACACTGAACCTTCTAAAGTACCATTCAGCCGCTGCTTTTCTGAATTGTATCATTCCGTAGTATGACGGATACTTGTGATTTGCTGGGTCTTTTGCTGCTTCGTAGAGAGCTTCTATTATCGGAGATGGCGTAGGTAGGTCTGGGTCTCCTATACTCAAGTCTATAACATCTACTCCCTGAGCTATGAGCTTGTTTCTTATCTCCTCTATTTCGGCAAACAAGTATTTAGGCAACTTGGATAAATTGTTGGATAACTTGGATTTGATATCCATAGTCTAACTCCTAAGATTGAAAGATGATTTTAAATGAAAAGTTTGTTAGTGCTCAATTAGAGGGTGAAAGATTAATTAACTTTAAGTTGATAGGTTTTTTTATTTAAAATTACTTGTTCTTTGGGGGGAGTGATGGATACGACTAAGGGGAAAATTAATGCTGCTAGGGCAGCTTTGGATTATATAGAGGATGGTATGGTGATAGGTTTGGGTAGTGGTACTACCGTTCACGAGTTTATAAAGCTTCTTGCTGAAAGAGTGAAGGATGGGCTCAGAGTTATATGTGTACCTACATCGTATAATTCGAGGATGTTAGCTATTCAAAATGGTTTGCTTGTGACTGATACTGATGCCGTTGATGTTATAGATGTAGCGATAGATGGTGCTGATAAGGCAAATGAGATTGCTCTTCTCAAGGGTGGCGGTGGTGCACTAACTAGAGAAAAGATAATAGATTACAATGCTAAAAAGTTCGTTGTTATAGTTGACGAGAGTAAGATATGTAAAGGTGTGCTTGAAGGTATTGTGAATATGGAAGTGTTGCCTTTTGCTGCTCCTCTTGTGATGAAAGAACTCAAGGATTATAGCCCCAGGCTTAGAGTAGGTACGGGTAAGTTGGGACCTGTTGTAAGCGATAACGGTAACTTTATACTTGAGTGTACCATGAAGCTCGAAGACCCTAAATCAATTGAGAAGTACCTAAAGAGTATACCAGGTATCATTGAGAATGGTATATTTACAAAGTTTTCTACGATAATAGTCGGTACGGAAGATGGATATTATAGGCTAGTCTAGTTTAGAAAAGTGTAAGCTCATCGCTTTTCCCTTTAATCATATTAAGTAATTCGGTTAAGGTTTTACCTGTTAGGGATATAAATTCTTCCTCGGATATGGTTTTTATTCCTAGTTCTTTGGCTTTTGTGTATTTGCTTCCTGGGGATTCTCCAACTATGACAAAGTCAACTTTCGATGAGACTGTCTCAGATACTTTTCCACCGAGTTTTGTTATTAGGTTTATTATGTCTTGCCTTGAAAAGTTTTTGAGACTACCTGTTACTACTATCGTTTTGCCTGAGATGGGGCTTTCTTTTTCTTCCGTTGGGTAGATTATCTTTACACCGTTTTCTAGCATTTTTCGTATTAACTTTACATTGTTCTCATCTCTGAAGAATTTGTATATTGAGTTAGCTACAACATCTCCTATACCTTTTATTTCTAAAAGTTCTTCTAATCTTACATTGATTAGCCTGTCAATAGGTATGAATTTGTGTGCTAGAAGTTTGGCTGTTTGCTCACCTACATACCTAATTCCTAGAGCTGTTATGAATTTATCGTAATCTATGAGTTTTGATTTTTGGATTGACTCATATATTTTTAGGGCGTTTTTTTCGCCAACTCCTGCAAGAAATAGTTTCCTGGCATCTAGAGAAAATACATCAGCTATATCCTTGACATAGCCTAGGTCAAATAACTTTTCAACTATTTCGTCTCCGAGTCCTACAATGTCAAACTTACCTTTTGATATTGCGTATTTTATTCTTTCTAGTGCTTGTGCCTTACATGAAGCGTTTATGCACCTGTATGCTACCTCATCCCCTAGTTTCTCAACTTTTCCGCTGCATACGGGACAGCTCTTTGGTACTTCTATGTCAATCTCAGTGCCATCTCTCTCTTCTATGAGTACTTTTGATATGTATGGTATTACATCACCTGACCTTTCTACAACAACTTTATCGCCTATTTTTAGCCCTAGCCTTTTTATTTCATCGTAGTTGTGTAATGAGACTCTTGATATAGTTGCACCTTTTATTTCTACTGGTTCAAGTTCTGCTACTGGTGTCAGTACCCCTGTTCTGCCGACTTGAACTATTATGTTTTTTACTTTTGTTACTTTCTGTTCTGGTTTGAATTTCCAAGCTATAGCCCATCTCACATCTCTGCCAACTTCGCCTAGTATCCTGTGGTACTCTACATTGTTTACTTTTACCACTATTCCGTCTATATCGTATGGTATGTTGGGCCTTTCCTTTTCAATTTGTGTGTAGTATAAGTAAATTTCTTCGGGGTTGCTTGAGACAATATACTTAGGAGTTGAGAATTTCCAAATGCTTAAGGTTTCTATTATTTCTGATTGTTTTTCTACATTGAAGGTGTTTGACCTTAGATAGTATGCGTAGAATCTCAATTTTCTTTTTGATGTTATTGATGGGTCTAATTGCCTTAGTGAGCCTGCTGCTGCGTTTCGGGGGTTCGCGAATACAGGTTCACCTTCTGATTCTCTCTCTTCGTTTAGCTTTATGAAATCTTCCCTGTGCATTACTACTTCGCCGTATACAGCTATCTCTTCTTTTATTGGTATTGATAGAGGTACATTCCTAATGGTTTTGACATTATTTGTTACATCTTCGCCCACTTCTCCGTCTCCTCTCGTTGAAGCAACATCAAGTATTCCGTCCCTATATATTATTTCAACTGCCAATCCGTCAAATTTGGGTTCTACTGTGAACTCTACATTGTCTACTCCTAAGTTTTTAGTGGTCCTCTTTACGAATTCTAGGAATTCTTCGTAAGTCTGAACATTAGCCAAGCTGTACATAGTGAATAGATGTTTTATTTCTCTGAATCCTTCGGCTACCTTTCCGCTAACTCTTTGTGTAGGTGAGTCTGGTGTAAACAGTTCTGGAAACTTTTTTTCGAGTTCTACTAACTCTCTAAAGAGATTGTCATATTCGCTGTCTGATATTTCAGGGGAATTTAGAACATAATACTTGTAGTCGTGATACCTTATTAATTCTCTTAGTTCTTCTATCCTCTTTTTGGCTTCCTCTAGTGTCATAAATTTATTATAAAAAGAACTTCTTTTGTATTCAAAAATCTAGAGCTCATAGCTCTACGAGCTTGTAGCTCTTTGAGCTCGTAGATATTTTTGTTAAGTACCTAAGGCACTTAAGTGCTTAAAGCACTTAAGTGCTTAAAGCACTTGGTGCTAAACAGCACTTGATTAAAAAGGTGCTATTAAGCACAAAAAGGTGCTGGTAAGCACTGGTTTTTATTCTGAGTGCTTATGGTTAGTGAAATATTTTAATTATTTTTTGTTATAGAGAGGCTTCGCCTCTCTGTATTTTTGGATTCAACGGAATTTGAATAAAATGTTTTTAGTTTTTAAATTTAATAACTGTTTTTCTGGGGGAAAGATGAGAGATGTACAATCTGATAAAGATTTGAGGGGTAAGGATATTGATAAGGTTGGTGTGAAGGGAGTTAAGTACCCTATAGTTTTGCTTGATAAGGAGATGAAAATTCAACACACTATAGCTGAAATTGATATGTATGTTTTTTTGCCTCATAACTACCGAGGTACACACATGAGTAGGTTCCTGGAGGTTATCAATGCACATAGGAGGGAGATATCTATTGAGAAGCTTAAAGATGTTCTTATGGACCTTAAGAAGAAGCTTAACTCTAAGCGTGCTGAAATTAATCTAAAGTTTCCATATTTTATTGAGAGGAAATCACCGGTTACGCATAATTATGGACTGAATTACTATGATATTTACTTTAAGGGAGTTTGCGAAGAGGAGTATGATTTTACTTTGACTGTTTCTGCTTTGGGTATGTCTCTCTGCCCATGTTCTAAAGAGATAAGCAGATATAATGCACATAACCAAAGGGTTAACGTATCAGTTTCAGTAAAAATGAACAAAATTGTTTGGATAGAGGAAATAGTAGATATAATAGAGAAGAATGTGTCTTCACCACTGTACGTTGTTTTGAAGAGAGCTGACGAAAAGTTTGTTACTGAACATTCCTATGAAAATCCTAAGTTTGTTGAGGATATAGTTCGTGATGTAGCAATAAGCCTTGATAAGCACCCTAATATAACATGGTATTCCGTTGAAGCTGAAAGCTTTGAAAGCATACATCCATTTAATGCCTATGCTTATATAGAAAAAAAGTGAGCTTATAGCTCTTTGAGCTTGTAGCTTGCTGAGCTTATAGCTAGTTGAACTTATAGCTCGTTGAGCTTATAGCTCGCTGAGTCTAAGACTCGCTGAGTCTATGACTCGTTGAGTCTAAGACTCGTTGAGTCTATGACTCGTTGAGCCTATGGCTCGTTGAGGCTAAGCTCTGATGGGGAGAGGCAGAGCCTCGCTATTAGTAGTCTCGCCAGTCTACCTTAGAATTCTGAGGGAGGCTAGTGCTTCTCTTGAACTTTAAGTGGTAGAATAGTTTGTTACTTAGCACCTATACTTAAGAAAGGTTTTGTATCTATTAACTCTTTGAAAATGAAGTTTTTTAGTTAAGTTTATTTAGTTTGGTGTGGAGAATTGTTTTTGTTTTGGTTTACAAAGATTTGGTACATTGCTATGGCTGCGGCGTTTGAGGCATTTAATGAATCTATTTTGTTTGTTGTTGGTATTCTAACTAAGAAGTTGCATTTTTCTTTTACTAATCTTCTTAGTCCCTCTCCTTCAGAACCTACAACAACCCCTACTTTTCGTTTGGAGTTTATCTCATTTATTTCTGTTTGGGCTTTTCCGTCTAAGCCTATTATTGTGTATCCATTTTCTTTTAGAGTTTCTATTGCCCTACTCAGGTTAACTACTTTGCATGGGTAGGAATGAAATACTGCCCCAGAAGATACTTTTACAACCGAAGGTGTTATTTCTACACTTCTGTCTTTTGGTATGATTATGCCTAAGAAATCAAATAAGACAGCACTTCTTATCATAGCTCCTAAATTGTTAGGGTCTTGTATTGAGTCACATAATAAGACATTGAATTCACCTTTAATTATAACTTCAAGGTCAAAGTACTTTATTTTCACATCGCATAGTATACCTTGATGGTGTTGAGTTTTTGCTATGGTGTCAATTGATTTTTTGTTTAATCCCCTTGATTTTATTCCTAAGCTTTGAGCCTTTTTGATTATTTCATCTATCCTCTTATTTTTGCTTTCCTTGTCGTAGATTATTTCTCTAACCTCATCAGCATACCAAGATTTTAGAAGTTCCTCTATTACATTTATCCCATACACTATCATGGGTAGAAGAATATAATTAAGTGCACTGCTGAATTCAACTTCCAGAGGTTCTATTGTCAGGTTATACCTGAACAGGTTACCACCTGATTTTCAAAAAATTATCACCTGAACAGGTTAATACCTGAGCAGGTTATACCTGAACAGGTTAACACCTGAACAGGTTATACCTGAACAAGTTATCACCTGAACAGGTTAACACCTGAACAAGTTAATACTTAAACAGGTTAACACTTAAACAAGTTAATACCTGAGCAGGTTAATAACTGAACAGGTTATACCTGAGCAGGTTAATACCTGAGCAGGTGGTTGTGTTGAAAGATTCAACAGGCTAATGCCTGTTTCAGGCTAGTCCTATTTCAGGCTTAAGCACGATGTGCTATTTTAAGCACTTAAGTGCTTAAAGCACTTAAGTGAAAAGGTGCCAGTAATAAC
>JAPYWX010000156.1 GCA_028276145.1 Spirochaetota bacterium | reverse complement strand
AGAAAGTGCTAATAATCACGATGTGCTATTAAGCACGACGTGCTATTAAGCATCTTACCCACCATTTTCTGTTGGGATGCTATAGTTTCAATTAACCTTTATATGAAGAAGTGTTTTTAACACGGTGTATTTTTAATACGAAATGTTATGAACACTTGTGAGCCTTGATTTTTCAGTGTGTTATAGGTTTACAAATAGGTGTTATGTTTTTTGGAAAAAGTTTTCCTTATTAGTTATGTAGTTAAGTATCATGAGGAGGGTGGAAATTGTGAAGTTTGACATATTTGTTGTCTACTGTTTAAAATAGATGAAAAAATTTGTTAGGTGAGAGGTATGGCAGATTCTTTTGATATTTCTCAGATTACGCCAGGTCAAATTGTCAAAGGTAGGGTTGCCTATATTGGCGAAAGGGATGTTTTTGTGGAATGTGGTTTCAAGTCGGAGGTTAGTGTTCCTCTTGCTGAGTTTGACCAGAAGCCTAATATAGGTGATGAAGTTGAGATTGCTATAATTGGTGAGTTTGCTCAGGGTATAGTTGGTTCTAAAGCTAAGGCTGATAGGAAGCAGAAGCTTGCAGAGCTTAAAGAAAAGTTTAATACTGGTGAGCCGGTCAAGGGTACCATTGTTAAGGCACTTTTTGCTGAGCAGATTATTGGTGATAGTAGAATAAAGGTTCTTAAAGGGTTCCTTGTTGATTTAGGGACTGGGCTAAAAGGTTTCTTGCCAGCTTCTCAAGTTGAGTTAGGTAAGATAAAGGTGGATCCTCTTACTTATGTTAACAAAGAATTTGAGTTCAAGATAATAAACAAAAAAGAAGGTCAGTTCATACTATCTAGGAAGGCTTTATTACAGGAAGAGCTAGAAAGAAAGAAAAAAGATTTCTTTGCTAATGTTAAGGTGGGTGATGAAGTTACCGGAGTTGTTAAAAAGATTACACAGAAGTATATAGTCTTGGATGTTGAAGGTGTGAATGCTGTTCTTTCTATAGCAGATCTTTCTTGGAAAAAGATAGATGATATCAACAGTGTTGTTCATTTGGGTGATACAATCACCGTTAAGGTTTTGGCAGTAAATGAAGAAAAGGGCTTTATAAGGGTTGGCAGGAAACAAATAGAGAAGGATCCTTTTGTGGAGTTTCAGAATACTCACAAAGAGGGTGACTTGGTCAGTGGTAAGGTTATTGCTGTTAGAGATAGGTACGCTGTGATTGAGTTGGCTGATGGTGTTAAAGGTGTATTACTTGCAACTGATTATTCATGGAGTACAAAGGTTAGGTCTCTTAAAACTGAAATAAAAGTAGGAGAGATAGTCAAGGGGAAGATAATAAACTTTGATACTGAAAAGAGACTTGTTAGAATAGGCATTAAGCAATTGTTGCCTGACCCTTGGGAGAATATAGAGGAAAGGTATAAGAGAGGACAGATAATAAGAGGTAGAGTAAACACTATAACTGATAGAGCCATTTTTGTCGGTATAATGGAGGGAGTTGAAGGTGTTGTACCAAGAAACGAGGTTTCTTGGAATGAGGAAGAACCGAATCTTAGGAAGATGTTTTCTAAGGGGCAGATGGTTGAAGCTCTGATAGTGAAAATTAACAAAGAAAGGAGATTGCTGTATCTAAGTATAAAGAGGTTAGAGGGGAATCCATGGCAGAGATTCAAGGAGATGAATCCTAAGGGAAGTGTTGTTGAAGGTGTTGTCAGTGAAGTTAGAGATGATAGAATTATTGTTGATTTGGGCGGTGGAGTTACAGGTTATGTTTTAGCTTCAAATGCTTCTATGGAGAGGGGAATAGTTTTATCAGAGAAGTTTAAAGTGGGGGACCCTGTTAAGGCTGTTGTTGTTAGAGTAGTGCCTGAAGAGAAGATTGTAGAGCTTAGCATAAAAGCTTATGAAAAGAAACTTATAGACGAAGCAAAGAAAGATTTTGTTGTTTCGGAACCTACGGAAGTCAAGAAAGGTACTATTGCTGACCTATTGAAGTTGAAAGGTATAAATGTTGTGTCTTCTACGCCGAAAGGGGAGAAGAAAGAAACTAAGAGAGGTAGGAAGAAGTCTTCTGAATAGATGAGGTGTTAAGATGGATGAGTTGAGAAAATTTTTCTATTCTGCGTTAGATTGGGTCAAGAAGAATATAATTTTTGTTTCAATTGTATCTGGTGCTGTTGTTTTGTTATTGACTGGTGTAGGAATTTTCTTGATTGTTGACAAAAATTATGAAATGTCCTTGAGAACGAAATTTGATAAGGCTTACCTTCAGTATCTTAGTGGTAGTAAGGATAGTAATAAGAGGGAGGATTCTTTTAGAAATTTTCTAGAAACGCTTCAGGAGATTTCTGCTGTCAACAAGAATTATGACATAGTTGCTATAGCTAACATTATATTAGGTGATATATACTACAATGAGGGTAATTCTTACTCTGTTGCTCTTAACTATTACTCTAAAGCAACGAATGCACCTTCGGTGTTTTTGAGAGTTACTGCTATTTTTGATGTGGCTCAGGTGCATGAAGCTATGGATAATCCCGAAGCTGCTCTAAGCACTTATGAGTATATTTACAAGAGGTACCCTGATTCTTACCTTGCGCCTGCTGCTATGTTGAACATGAGTAAGTTGTATTCATATAAAGGAGATAGTGTATCTGCTAAGAAAATTTTGACTGAGCTTTCAAATAAATATCCTAATTCTTCCGCTACATACTTTATAGATTTATTTAGTTTGATTTTGACTAACAATGAATAGAAAAAAGCAAGTTTTAGTTATAGGTGATAGCGGTTTTTTCCCAGAGAAGAACGCTGTTGCCTACGAGATTGGTAAGTTTGTCGCTCAAAACGGTTGGGTTTTGATAACTGGTGGTAGAGATGGTGTAATGGACGCTGCTACAAAAGGTTCAGCTGATGCCGGTGGCATCAGTGTAGCTATAACACCGTTTGATGACCTCAGTAATGCCACACCTTACGCTACAATAGTTATACCTACTGGTATGGGATTTGCTAGAAACTACATAAATGTTCTTTCGGCTGATGTTGTTGTAGTTGTTGGTGGAGGTGCTGGAACTCTTTCGGAAATAGCGTATGCTTGGCAGTTTAATAAACCTATAATAGCGTGTAGTTTTGTTGATGGGTGGAGTAGAGAATTGGCAGGAAAGAGCATTGACTATAGAGCTAGAGAACCTATAATAAATGCTTCGAACTTAGAGGAAGTTTTCTATCACCTAAAGAGAGTATTAGGCTAGGGTTGCTTTTTTTCTTGACTTCTGGATACCCTGTAAGTCTCAATTATTATGTACATTATGAAGTACGATATTATTCCACATATTATGGAAAGAATTATATTCCCTACCAGGTAAGAGATGCTAAATTTCAAAATACTAGATATTATTCCTTTCTCTAAGTTTATGCCCATTCGTGTTATAATCTCTCCAACTTTGTAACTACTTGTTAACCAGAATGGTACAAAGAGAGGATTATTTACAAGAGTTCCTACTAATGCTGCAAATATGTTAAACCTTATGGGTATTGCTAGAATTCCTAGTATTAATGCACCGAAACCGAAGGTTGGCAGTATTCCAACGAATACACCTATTGCAAAACCTAGA
>JAPYWX010000155.1 GCA_028276145.1 Spirochaetota bacterium | reverse complement strand
TGAAACCACAGGGTAAGGCTCACCGTATGTGGCACCACTTTTAGCATTAGAAACAATATTAAAAATCTCCTCAACATTCTCTTTAGTAGCTCTAAAATCCACAACCTCAACATCAAATGGCCCCAAGGAACTCAAGACTCTGAAAAACTCTTTATCAACCTCGTCTACTGTGCTTGAATCAACATTCCCCGGTAAATAGAAAGTCTTAAAAAGTATTATAGTTCCTACATTACTACTATCAGTTTGAGCATAGACCAAGCTACCAACTCCAACGAAAAGCAAAGTTAGAACAATCAATAAAGTAAATGCCCTTCCATTCATAACTCCCTCCTTCTTTAGAATAATATAATGTCAAAAGTGAAAGGTTTCAAAATAAATTTTTTACTTAAGAGAGGCTTCGCCTCTCTTGATAAAACGAGGTTTGATGGTACTACTTAAAGTAATGTGCCGAATATCACTTCGTGCTTGAAGTACTTCGTGCTTGAAGCACTTTGTGATAAGTAGCACTTTGTGATAAATAGCACTTCCTTATTCTAATTCCTAAAGACACTTATGCTAAAAAGCACCACCAGCACTAACTTTTCCAGTTACCCAAGATCCATACCCACTGCTTGAAGCAAAATTTCTTAACTGAGTTGTGACATACTGTATGAAGCCCCAATCATTTATGAACACAGTAGCATCAAACTAAAGCCATCAATTCTGTAGTGTTTCATAATGTATCTAGCACTTTCTATTAAGAATTTTTTGACAATTTGACAATAGGATTTGAATAATTGAACTTTGGTGCCCAAGGAGTGGCACCGCTATAACCGATAAGCAGGAGTTAATGTATATCCCCCCAATTCTTTCCGAATTTGTACTCAACAACCAAAGGGACCTTGAGAGTAACAGCATTTTCTAATGTCTCTTTTATAATCAATTCGTACTTACTAACATCACCTTGAGGAACTTCAACAAGTATTTCATCATGAACTTGTAAAAGCATCTTAACAGTTGTATTTTTTGTTTTTTCGTATAGATTTATCATAGCTATTTTAACTATGTCTGCCGCACTACCTTGAATAGGAGTGTTTATCGCTATCCTCTCACTCTTATTAAGGGTGATTTGTGCCTTGTTGTATACTCTACCCTTCAACTCTGGTATATACCTAACTCTACCGAATATCGTTTCAACATAGCCGTTCTTGCTAACAAATTCCAGAGTCTTTAGGATGTATTCCTTTATGCCTTTGTAAGTTTCAAAATACTTGTTTATTATCTCACTAGCCTCAGAAGCTGATATTTTTAATTGTTTAGATAGCCCGTAAGGGCTAATACCATAAACTATACCAAAGTTTATAGTCTTACCTATTCTTCTCATATCAGGCGTAACTTCTTGAGGCTTAACTCCTAAAACCATTGAAGCTGTAATCGTATGTACATCCTCATTATTAATAAACTGCTCTATCAAAACTTTATCATCCGAAACATGAGCCAAAACTCTAAGTTCTATCTGTGAATAGTCAAAACTACCCAAAAGATACCCTTCTTCAGAAATAAAAGCATGCCTTATCTTCTTCCCTATCTCGTCCCTCACAGGGATGTTCTGAAGGTTAGGATTACTGGATGATAATCTACCCGTAGCAGTAACAGTTTGATTAAATGAAGTATGAACCCTACCAGTAGATTTGATAATCATATTAGGTAACTCATCAACATAAGTTGATTTTAACTTCGTTAAGGTTCTGTACTTTATCAAGTACTTCGCTATTTCGTAATTTTCGCTAAGTTCCTCTAAAACCTCTTCACTTGTTGAATAGCCTGTTTTTGTCTTCTCAATCGGCTCAATTTTAAGCTTCTCAAAAAGAATGTACGAAAGTTGCTTCGGTGAATTTATATTAAAAACCTCACCAGCAAGACCAAATATTTCATTAGCAGTAGCCTGTATTTCCTTATCCAATTCTCTACTCAAATTTTTTAAAAATTCGGTATCAATCTTGATACCGTTCATCTCCATTTCGGCAAGAACAACTATTAGAGGCATCTCTACCTCAAAAAGAAGTTTCTCAAGCTTAGGATTAGCACCGATTTTTTCTTTAAAAACTCTGTATAGCCTAAGAGTGATATCAGCATCCTCAGAAGCATAATTAAGAACACTCTCTATAGGTGCATCAAGCAATGTCAAAGATTTATCTAAATCCTTTCTAGTAACATCCTCATAACGCACTTTTGTGTAACCAAGGTACTGCTCAGCTAATTTGTCAAGGTTATGTTGCTGAATTTCAGGCTGAAGCAAATAAGAAGCTACCATAGTGTCAAAATAGATATTTCTAAGTTCTATCCCATACCTTTTTAAAACAATGTACTCATACTTTATGTTGTGTCCTACTTTTTTTATATCACTAGATTCACAAACTCCTTTGAGAAAAGAAAAAATTTCTTCGTTAGAAATTTCCTTCCGAACTTTGTGAAGTATAGGAATATAATATCCCTCTCCCTCCTCCACCGCTAAAGCAACACCTATCAACCTACATTCCATGAAATGCCTTTCATCAGTTTCTATATCTATAGAAACTAACCCATTTTTCCTTATTTTTGCCAAAAGCTCATCTAATTCACTCTTAGAAACAACCAACTTATAATTCCCCTTCTTATTCTGAGTAATAACCTGAAGCTTAGCTTCCTGAGATTTAACCTCATGAGAGGTTGATTCGGGAGTATAAGAGAAAAGAGAGCCCTGTGATGAGAAAAGTGCGGACTGACGTGTTTCTTGCTCAGGTTGAATTTCCTTGATTATTGATTTGAAACCATGGTAGTTCAATATCTCTAAAACTTCAGGTTTTCTAAAGTTTTCTACCGAAAACTTGCTAGGTTTTATGTCCAAATCTGCAATAAAGAGCTTAACAAGTTCCTTGCTAAGGAAAGCGTCATCCTTGCCGTTCAATAGTTTTTCCTTAATTGTTGGTGATTCGTTATCTAAGTTGTTGTAAATATTTTCTAAAGTTTTGTACTTAGAGACAAGGTAACTAGCAGTTTTCTCACCTATTCCTTTAACACCGGGCACATTATCAACAGTATCGCCTATCAGCGCCAAGTAATCAACTATATACTCAGGTTCAAAACCATATTCCTTTATGAAGGAATCTCTATCAATAATCTCATATTCTGATTTTGATGGTGAAAATGAAACTATTCTAACATTTTTGTTTGTTAGCAACTGCATTAAATCCTTATCACCGGAAACTATGAATATTTCGTAGTCTTTAGAGTACTTTTTGACAACTGAGGCTATTATATCATCAGATTCAAGCCCAGGAACACTTACACAACTTATATCAGCACTTTTGAGTATCTTAACAACTTCACTAAGCTGAAATTTCAAATCATCGGGAGCTTTCTGCCTAGTTATTTTATACTCACTGTACATCTTAAACCTATTCGTTTGCTCTCTAGGCCCATCAAGAGAAAAAACAGCCAAGTCAAACTTAAAATCTTTGTAAAGCCTAAAAATAGTCCTAAGAGTTGAGAATATACCTGAGGTTATCTCCCCCTTAGAGTTCCTGAGGTGCCTACCGGCGAAAGCAAAAAAACCTCTGTAAACAATATTACTTGTATCAAAAACAAAAAGTTTTTCCATAAAAAAATT